>DASXBH010000322.1:0-4437 GCA_036491775.1 Candidatus Acidiferrum sp. | reverse complement strand
TCGCAGCGTCACCAGGTGGCGAGCCACGGTGCGACTCTCGAGCTTTTGCCGGTACAGACTGGCGAGAAAATCGACCAGGTCGTCGCGCGAGACACTTTCCAGTGTCAGCTTGCGCTTCTTGGCGAATTCATCGAATTTCACGAGGTCGCGGCGATACGCGGAAATCGTGTTCACCGACAGACCCTTCTCGACGCGAACATGGGTGAGGAAGGATATGATGGAAGCGCTGATTTCCATTAGGAGCCTGCAAACCCTTCTGCCGCGCCCGGACGCCTTGTGGCAATCCCGTAAACTTCTTCGATCTCGGGGCAACGAAATAGCCACGTCAGCCCGATATAAAGCACCGTGGCACCGGAAATCAATCCGATAAAGACCAGCAACTGCGAGAAGAAGTTCCACCGCAGAGTCATGTTTACGTAATGATTCGCAATCATGCAGCCGGCGCCCATGATCAGCGTGCAGACGGAGATCTTGCCGATGGAGCGGAAGATTTCCATGGTACCCAGTGGGCCGTAGCGGACGCGGAAGATCAGAAATAGCGTGAAGAAATCGAAGAAGGTGGCTAAGGCGGTGGCCAGCGCGGGACCGCCGTTCTGGAAACGTTTGAAGAGAAATTCCAGGAAGATGATGTTCAGCACGATGTTTAGAAGGAAGGAGCAGGAGGCTACGATAACCGGGGTCTTGGTGTCATGCGCGGAATAGAAAGCGGGGACGATGAGTTTCACGCAGGCCAGCGCCGGCAATCCGATAGCGTAGTAGAGCAACGGGCGTGCGGTCAGGCGGGTAGACTCGGCGACGAATTGGCCGTGCTGGAAGAGCATGCGGATAATCGGCTCGCGCAGCACCATGAGGCCCATACCGGCGGGAATGGTGATATAGGCAACGATGCGTACGGCAAAGGTAAGGGTCCGCTTTAACCCTTCGTAGTTGTTAGCCGCAGCCTGGTGAGACATGATCGGCAGGATTGCGGTGGCAACGGCGATGGCGTACCCGCCCAGAACCAATTCCATCACGCGATCAGCGACGTAGAGCGCGGTCAAGCTGCCGCGTGGCATGCGTGGCGCGTTCACGAAGAAGGTGTCCACGAAAAAGTTAATCTGCGAGATGCCGAGGCCGAAGAAGCGCGGGAAGATGATGCGGGCCACGTTGCGAATGCCAGGATGGCTGAACGAGATACCAAAGTCGAAGCGCATGCCACGACGCACCAGTTGCGGTACCAGGATTAAGAACTGTAGCGCGCCGCCGACCAAGACACCGACAGCGAGGGATACGGCGGGGCTTTTAAAGTAGTGCCAGACTGCCGCAGTGGAAAAAATGATGATCGACAGGTTCAGAAAGACGGTGGTGGCGGCGGGCAACGCGAAATTATGGAAGGAGTTCAGAATGCCCATGCCGACGGCGGCAAGCGACACGAAAAACAGGTAGGGGAAGATAATCCGGTTCAGGGCAATGGCCTCGTCCCAACCGCCTGCGCTATCTCCTTGAAAGGTAAAGGTTTGAATGACATGTGGAGAGAAGATGACGCCCAATACGGTCACTGCGGCCATGACCAGGGCTAGCGTCCAGAAAAGACGGTTGGCGAAGTCCCAAAGTTCCTTCCCGGTGCGCTCCCGCATGTAAGTGGTGAATACGGGAATTAGGGAAGCGCCTACGGTACCTTCTCCGATTAAACGTCTGAAAAGGTTGGGGATACGGTAAGCCAAGACGAAGGAGTCAGCAGTGAGGGTGGTGCCTAAGAGGAGGGTGATGCGCTGGTCGCGAAGGTAGCCGAGCACCCGACTAACAATGGTTACGAGCGAAATAATCGACGCCGACTTTAAGATTTGTGTTTTCTCGGACAATCGGTGGCTCTCTGGACCTAAACCCAACAAAAACAATGACTTGACAGGGAAAAACAATTTAACTTAACATAACCCGCGCGGTAAATGCAATTGTTTCATCCATGCGAACGGATTATTGCAATTGAAAGCCAAAATCCCAGCCTCTACCCACAAAAAGGTTGTGGTGGAACTACTCGATAGAAAGGCCGTTCGCGGCTACCTTAACCCCGCTCGCCTGCCGCGGGCCGAGAGCCTGAGCCTGCTAACGCCCGAAGGCGCTCATGAAGAGATTCCGCTGGAAAGGGTGCGGGCGATCTACTTTGTACAGGATCTGGAGGAAAGTTTCTCACCGGAGCGTAAATCGTTCCTGAGCCGCCCCAAGCTTGATGGGCTATGGGTGAAGCTACGGTTTCGCGATGGGGAGACGCTCGAGGGCGTGATTCCCAATGACCTGCTGACGTTCGTCGATAACGGTCTGCAGGTCACGCCTCCGGATCTGAACTCGAATGCAGACCGGATTTTCGTGCCGCGCTCGGCGTTGACGGAGCTTACCGTGCTGGGCGTGGTGGGGATCGCGCGAAGAAAGCCCGCGGCGGCGGCAGCAGCGGCACTGACCCAACCCCGCTTGTTCAACGACTAGTTCCCTGCTGGCTTTTGGTGGTTCCGTAGCGTCGCGCGCTGCGTGTGACGGAAATGTCGCCGCGATCGGCTGCCGGTTTTCCTAAGGCTCACTCGTAAAGGACGCGCCGTGGGTTCATGTAGCTGCTACACTTGAAGCCGCTTCGCAACGCCCGCCCTCCCGAGGAGAACGAATGCAAAGAAAATCCGTGGTTGGCCTGTTGGTTGTAGCGGTGCTGGGTACGACGCTGATCGGCTGCGAAGACACCAAAGCGCGGCAAGAAAACGAGCAACTGAAAGCGCGTGTGGCGGAACTGGTAAAAGAAAACGGTGACGACGGCAATCGCATCGACGTGCTAACGCAAGAGAATGCGGCACTGAAGCAAGAGAACGATCAACTGAAAGCCCATCCCAAATCCAAAAAGAAATCGAAGAGCAAACATCACCACCACGCCGCTGCGGCAGCGCAGTAAATCTCCTGCCGTGAAGGTTAGAGGCTAGTCCGCGCGGGTCAGCTTAAGAATTATTTCTGAGTCTGAGGAGATGTTCACTTCTTTTTTGGCCATCCGCCATTTCGCCAGCTCCGCTGGAATTTTCCCCGCTCTCACCTCCGGACGGATGTAGGTCTGCACCAAATAGCGGCCTTGCGGAACGTAGCCGGCGGGATAAACGCCCTTCACGGTGCGATTCTGCGCCAGATGATAGGAAAGAGCATCGCGCTCTGCTGCGTCGACGGAAACGCCTAGCAGTTTCAAAGGCAGTGCGCTTCCATCCGGTGCGACGATGCGGAAGAGCACGGTATGAACTCGCACTTTGCCGACAGCAAAATGAATATCAGAAAGATTTTCTCCGGCGTGAACTTCGATTAGCTTCGCTTCCGCGTGCACCATCACTCCCGGGTAGTAGCCGGCCCAACGCGAGTAATCTTTGGCATCGAGCCGCTCGGCGGTGAGCAGGTATTGCCCGGGGCGGATGTAGCGAATCGAAAATGTGCCATCGGAATTCGCGGTAGCGGACTCGGCCGCAGTGTTGGGCTGAAACGTGTCATCACGAACCTGGGTCATTTCGATCCAGGCTTTTGCTAGCGGCGTGCCGTCAAGCTTGGTAATGCGACCACAAACAGTTCCCGTCCACTGCGGAGCAAATTTTTCGTAATAGCTTTTGGCGTCGAGCAGATCGTCTTGCGCCGGATCTTCTCCGCGCAGCACGCGAAGAGCTGGCGCGGCATGTTGAGAGAGCGATGTGCCGGTGCAGATGCTGGTGTGCAATGTGTTGGCGTCAACTCTATCGGCGTAGACCAGGTACTGGCTCCCGGTGTCGAAATCAAATCCGCAGTCGGCGTCGCCAGAACCGGTGAGGACGGTGACCAAGCCGGGCACGTCGCCGCGATAGGCACGCAGAACACGAAAGCTGATTGCACGCTGCGCGGAAACGCTGCGCGATGAGGCAGAATTTTGCTGCGCAGTGACGGCGCCCGCGAGGAGTTGCTGGCCTTCCACGACACCTTCGAAAATGATTCTGTTGGAGTTCCCGCCCTCGCTATACCACACGGCAAGATCTCGCACGGTCTTCGCGTCGCTGGGCGTCTCGCAGGTACAACCCAACGCACTGCTGGCCAAAGCGGCCAGGAGCGACATTCCTGCAAGAAAAACGGGAAGGCCACGGCGCATTGTGATTTTCATCGGTGCACCAGATGGTGCGATCAATATTGTCCCGCATTGGCAACGATTCAAGGGTGATGCCGGGCACGAGGGTCAGGTGATTTCGCGTGTTTACTTCGCTGGCGGCGGAGCGACAACACGCAGCAGCATGGCGGTCCCGGCGTCTAATTTGGCGTCCGCTTGTTCGAACTTGAGGGTAATCACGCCCGCCGGGCCAGTTTGTCCGGTGCGGGCGATTTCAACGTTTGAAATTCCATACACGCCGCACGCATCCGAGGAGAATACCCAGAGAGCCTGAAGCCTATCGTCGCCATTCACCGGTCCGTCACAGTCCGTAC
>DASXBH010000321.1:0-4230 GCA_036491775.1 Candidatus Acidiferrum sp. | reverse complement strand
ATCTTAATCGTAATGGTGCTGTTCTTAAGTTCCGCACGCGTGATCCACGCCATTCAGGACGCGCGCAAGCCCGACGGAGCAAATGAAGTAACCGTAGTGGGACACCAGTTTTGGTGGGAGTATCGCTACTCAGAATATGGGTTCGTCACCGCCAACGAATTGCACGTTCCGGTCAGCGATCGTGTTCATCCAACGCCAACGTTTCTCACGCTTCTTTCGGCCGACACCGACCACGACTTCTGGGTGCCGCGCCTTGCAGGCAAGACAGACCTGATCCCCAATCATCCAAACAAGACCTGGATCGACCCGCACGAAACCGGTCTGTACCTCGGCCAGTGTGCTCAGTATTGCGGCACCGAGCACGCCAAGATGCTTTTGCGCGTCTACGTCGATTCGCGAGCCGATTTCGATCATTGGGTGAAGGCCCAGCAACAGGCCGCACAACTCAACGCGGGCATGAGCCCGGAGGCGACCGAAGGTCAAAAGGTTTTCGAACGCACCGCTTGCATCAACTGCCATGCGGTCGCAGGCACTATCGCCGACGGCCGATTTGGTCCGGACCTGACCCACCTGATGAGCCGCGACACTCTCGCAGCGGGCGCCGCTCCCAACACTCGCGAGAATTTGCGTACGTGGATCCAGAACCCGGACACCATTAAGCCCGGCGCATTGATGCCCGCCATGAACTTGAGCGACAAAGAATTCGATGAGATCACGGCTTACTTGCTGACGCTGCACTGACCAGGCTGTTCGCGGATTCGCACGGCGACCGGCGCGAATTTACTGGAGGACGGAGGACTATGTCGTCAAATTCCCTACCGATCCCGGATGCGATCGACTCCGCCAAGCCGACCTCGGGCGAGGCGCGGTTGCTCGAGACCCTCCATGAATGCGTGATTACCGTCGATCACAAAAGGCTCGGGATCATGTATATCGTCGCGGGATTAATTTTCCTGCTGCTCGGAGGACTCGAAGCGGTCATCATCCGCATCCAGTTGCTGCTGCCGCATGCGCAGTTCGTTTCCCCGGAAGTGTTCAACCGCATGTTCACGATGCACGGCACCACCATGATCTTTTTCGTGATCATGCTGATCTTGTTCGGTTTTGGAGTTTACCTGGTGCCCCTCATGATCGGCGCGCGCGATATGGCTTTTCCCCGCTTGAACGCCTGGGGCTTCTGGATGAGCACGTTCGGCGGCCTCCTTCTTTATTTCAGTTTTGTCGGCGGCGATGGATTGTACGGCGCCGGGACCGCGCCCGACGTGGGTTGGTGGGCTTACGCGCCACTTACCGCTCGCGCTTTTTCGCCGGGCCATAGCACAGACTATTGGACGGTCGCGCTTCTCGTTTCCGGTTTTGGCTCAGTTGCCATCGGCGTGAACCTGGTTGCCACCATTCTCTCCATGCGCTGTCCGCGAATGACGTTGGCAAGGATGCCATTGCTCTGCTGGTTGTACTTGGTGATGGGCGCACTGCTGCTCTTCACGATTACTCCGCTCACCGCGGCACAAGTCATGCTCATGGTCGACCGGTATCTCGGAGGCCATTTCTTCGACACCCAGGCGGGCGGCTCCGCGGTGTTGTGGATGCATTTCTTCTGGATATTCGGCCATCCAGAGGTCTACGTGTTGGTTCTTCCTGCTTTCGGCTTCGTATCGGAAATAGTGCCGGTCTTTTCGCGCAAGCCGATTTTTGGCTATCCGATTATGGTCGCGGCGACCGTGGGCATCGGCTTTATCAGTTTGAGCGTCTGGGCTCATCACATTTTTGCGATGGGCATGGCATCGTACTCGAACGCCTTCTTTGTGCTTACCACCATGGCCATTGCTGTCCCGACGGGAATCAAGATTTTTAATTGGCTGGGCACGATGTGGGGCGGAAAAATTCGCTACGAATTACCTATGTTGTTCTGCGTGGCGTTTCTGTTTCAGTTTCTGATTGCCGGTTTGACCGGAATCATGCTGGGTTCCGCCCCCTTCAACTGGCAACTCAACAACTCTTACTTTGTTGTTGCGCACTTCCACTACGTGATCGTGGGCGGAATTCTTTTCGCGATTTTAGGCGCCTTCTACTACTGGTATCCAAAGGTGACCGGACGATTTTTGAACCAGACCTTGGGCTTGTGGAACTTCTGGCTTTTATTGATCGGGTTTCACCTCACCTTCGATTTCATGCACTTTGCGGGGATTCTTGGAATGGTTCGGCGGATTTATACCTACGAGCCCGGACGCGGCTGGGAATTCTGGAACGTGGTGATTGGTGTCGGCACGCTGTTCCAGGTACTCGGCCTATCGTGCTTTACCTTCAACCTGGTGTGGTCGTACTTTCATGGACGGCCAGCCGACCGCGATCCCTGGGACGGCTGGACCCTCGAATGGGCGACTGCATCGCCTCCGCCCGAATACAACTTCTCAGTGCTGCCGGAGGTTAGGAGCGCGCGCCCGCTCTGGGATCTAAAGCATCCGGAAGATCCTGATTGGAAATATCAATGAGCACTTCGCCAGCAACTTTTCTAGCAACAGAGCGGCCATGGACGGTTCCATCGCGCCGTCGAGTCGGAATGTTCTGCCTGATCGCAGCCGAATCGGCCATCTTCGTGATTTTCCTGGTAGCCTACATTTTCTACATTGGCAAAAGCCTTAGCGGCCCGACGCCCCGGCAAGTTCTCGAGATCCCTATCTTCAACACGGTCTGCCTGCTCTTGAGCAGTTTGACGATCCATCTGGCAGTGCGCTCATTGCAGCGCGGGAGTAGTGCAGCGTTTAAGCTTTTTTGGTTTCTTACTCTGGCGCTCGGAACAATTTTTTTATTCGGCACTGGCCGCGAGTGGCACCGCTTGATTTATGGCGCGGGCCTGACTATCTCCACGAACCTGTTCGGCACGACCTACTATTCCCTTGTCGGGCTGCACGCGTTTCACGTGGTCGCGGGTTTGCTGGGACTCGCGATCGTCATGCTGCTCGCTCTGGCCACAAAAGTTACGAAGGAGCACGCCGAGCACGTCGATGTGTTCTCGCTCTATTGGCATTTTGTCGATGTGGTTTGGGTTGTAGTTTTCACAACCGTGTACGTGGTAGGACGATGAGCTGACTATGGAAAATCAAAACAATTTGCCAACCGTTGGCGTACCTTCCTCTGCGCAAATCCCAGCGCCGACTGTCTGGCCCTTCGTTTTCGCCGTTGGGCTCGCCTTGGTGTTCGCGGGACTACTCACGAGTGTCGTCGTGAGCGTTGTAGGTGTCGTTCTCAGTATCCCTGCCGCCGTCGGCTGGTTCCGCGACGTCCTGCCACGCGAATGTCTCGAAACAGTCCCTGTGGAGCCCGGAGTCCCCCCCATCGTCGCGCGCCAAGCGGAAGTAGCCCGCATCCAGATCGATCCTGAAATCAAGCGCACAAGAATTCCGGTCGAAGTTTATCCGGTCACGGCGGGCGTGAAGGGCGGCTTGGCCGGGGGAATAGCGATGGCCGTGCTCGCGGTGCTCTTCGGAGTCCTTACGTATCACAGCGTGTGGTATCCGATTAATTTGCTGGCCTCCATCGTCTACGCGCAGGCGCTCAATATGCCGGTACAACACCTCCTGACGTTCCACCCCGCGCTTCTGTTGGTTGCCACGCTCATTCATTTAGTCGCCTCGCTGCTTGTTGGGCTGCTCTACGGCGTGCTGTTGCCGATGTTTCCTCGGCGGCCGATCTTGCTTGGAGGTTTTATTGCACCTCTGATCTGGACCGGGCTGTTGTACACCAGTCTCGGCGTAATCAATCCGCTGATGAACAAATTGATCGACTGGAAGTGGTTTGTGATTTCGCAGATTGGGTTTGGGCTGGTTGCTGGATTCGTTGTTGTTCGGCAGGCGCGCATACGCACAGTGCAATTTTTGCCATTTGCTTTGCGTGCTGGAATCGAAGCGCCAGGGCTTATGAGAGAAAAGAACGGAGGGCACGGCGAGAAATGAATTGCTTGTACTCACGCGTTCTCCGGTTCATTGTTGTTCCTCTCGCGGCGGTGCTGTGCGCCTGCAACGACGCTCCTGGGCGTCCGGGGAAAAATCCGGAAGTCGCTCGCCCCGACGAAGTGCTCGATTTCAATATTCTTTACAAGCAAAACTGTGCCGGCTGCCACGGCTCCGAGGGCAATGGCGGTGCGGCAATCACGTTGCACAATCCGGTGTACCTCGCAATCGCGGACGACAACGTCATTCGCCACACCGTCTCGAGTGGAGTACCCGGCAC
>DASXBH010000320.1:0-5744 GCA_036491775.1 Candidatus Acidiferrum sp. | reverse complement strand
CGGCGCCGCTTATTGGAGCCGCCTACGAAGCGCTAGCCGCCCGCAAATTGGGGAGTTGAAGTTAGCGGCCTTCCTGCTTCATCCGCTCTCGGCCTTTTCTGCCTGCCACCTGAGCCAAACCTTGATAGACTAGTGCCTCGCAGCACGGTCTTCATTGGCCGTTATCCTTCATATTGCAAGCCCTGCCGGAGCACTTCCGGAGGCATGGAGTTTTCAATGAGCAGTACCGTTACCTCACCCGTTACCGATTTGCAGAATTATTTTGGCGGAGAGTGGAAAAAATCCTCGGCCACCGAATTTGTCAACGTCACCAACCCCGCGTCCGGGGAGTTGCTCGCGCGCACGCCAGTCTCGACCAAAGCGGATGTCGAGGCCGCCGTGCAAGCCGCCGCCGATGCTTTTCCGGCGTGGCGGCGTACGCCTCCCGGCGAGCGTATTCAATATCTGTTCAAGCTGAAATTCCTGCTGGAAGAGCACATCGACGAACTCTCGAGAATTATTACCACCGAAAATGGCAAGACGTTTGGCGAGGCCAAGGCGGAATTGCGTCGCGGCATCGAAAATGTGGAAGTGGCCTGCGGTATTCCCACCATGATGCAAGGCTACAATCTGGAAGACATTACGCCTGGCGTCGATGAAACATTGATAAGGCAGCCCCTCGGCGTGGTGGCGGCTATCGTACCCTTTAATTTCCCGGCGATGATTCCGTTCTGGTTTCTGCCTTACGCCATCGCGTGCGGCAACACCATCGTATTAAAGCCCAGCGAACGCGTGCCGCTCACTATGCGCCGCACCATGGAACTGATTGAGAAGACCGGGATTCCCAAAGGCGTCGTGAACCTGGTGAATGGCGGCCGCGAAGTGGTCGACGCGCTGTGCGACCATCCTACGATTCGTGCGATCAGCTTCGTCGGTTCCACGCCCGTAGCCAAACATGTCTATATGCGTTCTGCGGCGGCGGGAAAGCGCATGCAGTGTCAGGGCGGGGCAAAAAATCACGTCATTGTGTTGCCGGATGCCGACATGGATCTGGCCAAGCAGATCATTAGCGATTCAGCGTTTGGTTGCGCAGGCCAGCGCTGCCTGGCCGTATCGGTCGCAGTGACGATCGGCGATGCGCAGAAGAAGTTTCGAGACGCGATTGCCGAAGCGGCTTCCTCGATCAAAGTTGGTTTTGGTCTCGAGAGCGGCGTTCAGATGGGCCCGGTCATTTCCAAGGAGAGCAAACAGCGGGTGGAATCGCTGATCGCCACTGGTGTTAGTGATGGTGCGAAGCCGATCGTCGACGGCCGCAATCTGAAAGTGGCTAGCTACGAAAATGGCAATTTCCTGAAGCCCACCATTCTCGACGGTGTGCCCGCATCCAGTTCGCTGGCCAATACGGAGATTTTTGGTCCGGTGCTGAGCCTGATTCACGCTAATTCTATTGATGAAGCCATCGAGTTCATTCGCAAGAGCCCCTACGGCAATCAAGCCTCGCTCTTCACCACCAGTGGCGCGGCGGCGCGGAAGTTACGCTATGAAGCTCCGGCCGGGAATATCGGCATCAATATCGGTGTCGCGGCGCCGATGGCGTATTTCCCGTTCAACGGCTGGAAGTAAAGCTTCTTCGGGATTTTGCACGCGCAGGGAAAAGATGGTGTGGAATTCTATACCGAATCCAAGATCGTGGTGGAGCGGTGGTCACGGCAGGAAACACGCAAGTTCTAGTCGCTGCATTCCATAAGTCACAAGGCGAAGCAATTTGACGTTGACCTGGGGAACGATATATCGTGCCCCTAAGTTTTCCAGGCGCGTCTATGAATTCCCAATCGCAATCACTGAACATCAATCCACAGGTGGAGTGCGCCGAGACACTGGCTTCGCGTTTCTACACTGATCCTCGAATTTTACAGATAGAGAAGGATCGCATCTTGCACCGCACCTGGCAGTGGGTCGGAACGCTCAGCCAACCTTGCGGCAATGTGAACGGCACGGTTCGCACCATCGCCGATCCAGAATCGTTTTTTACCGCCGATGTGGCGGGCGAGCCGGTAGTGGTTGTTCGCGATAAAGAAGGCATTCTTCGCGCCTTCAGCAACGTTTGTAGGCATCGCGCGGGACCAATCGCTCAGGGTAAAGGTTGTCGGAACGTGTTTCAGTGCGCGTATCACGGCTGGACCTACACGTTAGACGGCCGGTTGATCGGTACGCCCGAAGTAGATGGCGTGGCTTTTTTTGATCGATCCGCCATGGGCATGGTGCCGCTGCGCCTGGAGACCTGGGAGCAATTTCTGTTCGTCAATTTCGACGCAGAGGCCCCGCCGCTTTCCGCGTTCCTCGGCAATATTCCGGAGCTTGCCAAAGAATTTTCCTTCGCGGGTCTGCAGCTTGCCGAGCGTCGCGATTACTACGTCGATTGCAACTGGAAGGTCTACGTCGACAACTATCTCGACGCTTATCACATCCCCATGGTGCATCCCGGGCTGATGAAGGAAATCGACTACCCGAAGTACCGCACCGACACGTTTCGCTATCACTCACAGCAGCTAGGTCCGGTGAAAGCCCTGAAGCCCAATGATACCGAGCAGCGCATCTACCCGCCCGGATCGGGCTTGAAAGACGCTTTGTATTTCTGGGTGTTTCCCAACCTGATGCTCAATATCTATCCCGACAATATTCAGCTCAATTTAATCGTGCCCATTTCCCACGACAGAACATTGACTATTTTTGAATGGTATTTTCACGATGTGGCCTCGGAAAAAGTGCGCGAACGGGTGAAAACCGTCACCAATTTCAGCGAAGAAGTGCAGCAGGAGGACATTGCCATCTGCGAAGCCGTGCAGCGGGGGCTGCATTCTACCACGTACGATCGCGGCCGCTATTCCGTAAAACGTGAAAATGGGGTACACCACTTCCACATGTTGCTGAGTGAGTTCCTCGGCTAAACGAAAAGGCTGCCACGTTGCGAATACGTGCGCACCTGGCAGCCCAATATTTCTAATATGACACTGAGCTTCTACGGATGAGCCGGTGCAGGCTGTTGTGAAGGCGCGGGTGCCGGCTTGTTAAAGTCAAAATTCACCTTGGGTGCTTGCCGCGCGCCCTCTTCCGTCTTGAAGTACGCATCATTGCGCGCGAAGCCTGCCATACCTGCAATCACGCTATTGGGAAACAGCGATATATAGGTGTTGTAGTCCTGCACCGTATCGTTGTATCGCCGGCGTTCGACCGCGATGCGATTTTCCGTCCCTGCCAATTCGTCCTGCAAGCGCATGAAATTTTCATTGGATTTCAATTGCGGATAATTTTCCACGATCACCAGCAATCGGCTCAACGCCGAATCTAACTGGCCGTTGGCCGCGATCTTATCCGAAGGTGTTTTCGCGCCAATCAACGCAGCCCGTGCCGCAGCGATATCCCCGAACACGGTCTGCTCTTGCACCGCGTAGCCCTTCACGGTTTGCACCAGGTTTGGAATCAAGTCAGCGCGCCGTTGCAGCACCACGTCAACCTGCGCCCACGCCGCGTTTACCGATTCTCTCTTTATCGCCATTTGATTGCGCCGGCTCACAAACATGCTGCCAAAAATCAGCCCGACTACCAGAAGCACTACCAACAGCAAAATGACCGCTTTCATAGCCGCCACCTCGTTTGAGATTGAGATTCTACGATGGCACCCGTTGCCACTGTTTTTTCGGAACCGCCCCATCCAGCTTTAGAATCACTTTTTCCAGCGCTCGCATGTAATCGTCGTACACCGCCACCGAATCCTCGCTCGCTCTATCCTGTTCCCGATAGTCATATACGCGCTCAAACGCGCTGGCACTCGCCCCGGTCGCGCTCTCGATTTTCGCAAAAAGTTTACGGGCGTCGTCCGGCGCCTCCTCGCCCAAAGCAATTAGTGTGTGGCGCAGCAAGGCCACTGCTCCGGAAATAGTGCGTTTCAAAACACGCACAAATTCCAGTTCGCTTTGACCCACGTGCACAATGTGCTGCCGTAAGCGCAGAAGCAGCAAACGCAGCTCGTGTTCCACTTCCACGCGATGCAAATTCATTGGAATTTCCAAGTCTTTCACTACATCCGGACCATACAACACCCGGTGCGCCATCTTCACGTCCAGGCTCTCAATGGCAAACACGTCGGTGGAGCGTTGCAACTCCTCGGTCACGAAAAATAACGGCGCGGGTTCCTTCAATTCCTTGGTCCACCATGCCACCACGGGCGACACTCGCTGCAATTCATCCACGTTAATTGTCACCAGCGTGCACAACAGGTTCAGGTCCGAAGACCCCGGGCGGTAATCACCACGCGCGCCGGAACCATAGAGAATCACCGACTCCAGATTCTTGCCGGCTGCCTCTTTCATGCGACTCACAAACTCGTTTAGTTTTCCTTCCATCGCCGCACCTATCTTCCCAGAAGTCCGAAGCTACCAGCTACCCCCGGCGCCGCCGCCACCGCTGCCGCCGCCGCCAAATCCACCAAAGCCGCCTCCTCCGCCGCCCCAACCACCACCACCACCGCTAGAGCCGCCCCAGCCTCCACCTCGCCGTCCCCCTGCCATAGTGCCAATCACTGGCCCGATCCACCATCCACTTCCCATGCCGCCGCCGCGCGACGATCCGCCGCGCCCAGAGAACACTACCAACAAAATGATCCCCAAAATTATCCATACCCAGATGCTACCCGCTCCATCTTCATTTGATGGCGGAGCCCGCCGCACCTGCGGCAAGCCGGTAAGGGTCACACCTTTGTCGTCAGCGATGTATTTGGCCAGCCTCGAAGCAGCGGCCACGATGCCACCACTATAGTCACCCTTGCGAAAATAAGGGGGCAGTAGACGCCCCGCATCTCCCGCGCGCGCATCGTTAATAATCGGTTCGAGGCCATACCCAACTTCAGTCCAGTATTTGCGTTCGTTTGGTGCCACCAGTAACAGGACTCCGTTGTCCTGCTTCTTTTGCCCCACACGGAGCTGCTTGAATAGCTCGTTAGCGTACGGTTGGATTTCGTTACCGTCCAGCGACTTTACCGTAACAATCGCCATCTGCGCGCCGGTCTTCTGCTCCAGCTCCGTGGCCATTGCTTCCAATTGCGTTTTGGCTTGTGGCTGGATGATTCCCGCAAGGTCAGTGACGTAACCGGTAGGGCGAATCTGCTTGACGTCCTCTGCACGCGTGACTGCAATCACGCATAGGACGAGACACAAAACACCGAGCGCGCGCAGCTGTGCAGTTCGCTTCATCAGGATTCTATTCGTTATTACGTTCACTCCCTCGCATTAATTTCAGGAGTCGAAGAGCTGTTGCGCGGTCAACTCGGGCGGAAACCAGTGCAGGCTGCGGGTAGCGACGCAGCCACTGCGCGAATTCTCTCACAAAAGCGGCGCAAAAATCCCCACGGAAATTTCCACGACGAAGTTCCGCATTCAGCGCGCACGACTTGCGGCATACCATATTTCCGCGATTGCGCTGGTGCCGCACGTGCTCGAATTTCTCCACGGGATCCAGATGTAAGGAGTGGACACGACCAGGCGACACACCGTTTGGCCGCTTCTTCAACTGGGCCTATTTCCACAAAAAGTATTGTGACGCAGTTTCACTCCTTCATCCGCATGTGGTCCTACTTGTTTCACTGGAGGATTTCATGATTGACACGAAACTGGAAAAAGCGATGAAGCCCATCCCGGTTCCTTACGAGGAATTCGAAAGCTTCCCAAAGCATGTCGAGGAGTTCTTTGACCTGGTGGCACGCCGTCCCT
>DASXBH010000319.1:0-5700 GCA_036491775.1 Candidatus Acidiferrum sp. | reverse complement strand
GGTCATATTGCGGAGCCTGGTATTGGTAATCAGCAAGTTGATCTTAGGGCTGGCGGTGGCCGCCACGTGGACAGCGGACGGACCGTCGCAGGCGCATAAGACGTTATAACCGGCGCCGGCAAGCATCTCGACGAGAAGTTCACGCACATCAGGATCGTCTTCAAGCAAAAGAAGGGTGGTGGCGCAAGCCAAGCGGGAGTTTATCCGGCCACCCGTTGAACCGGCAAACTCCAAAAATCTTCGTCGTCGCTAGAGAAGGCCAGACCCACGGCACGCCGGGACGTCGTCAGTTCCTTGATCCAAACCACACGAGCGCGCAATTTCTTTTGCACTCCGGGACGTGCGAGCCAGACGTTCTGATCTGCTCGCAAGGAAAGAGAAGTCTCCAGCGAGGCGCCGGTGCTGCTGATGTTGATGGTGGAAGTGCGCTCGGCAGGCTGCACAGGCGATTCGCCACTGAGGATCACATCCAGACGCCGCGAGAGACGCGGCGCGCGTCGGACTTTGTTATACATGTCAGCGGCAGACGTCGAGAGCCGCAGCAAACCTTCGCGGAGTCCGGGATTCAGATGTAAAGCGGTAGCCGAGAGCACGGTGGTTTCACCGACCAGTTCGGAGAGAAATGTTTGGGTGTCGGGCGGGAAGAACCTATCCAGCTCGGGACGGTCCAGTTCGCGTTGTAGCGTGAGTAAACGACGGTGCGCGACTTCGTAGAAGTGCAAACAGCACAGCGGGCGATCGTGCAAAAGAGCTTCCGAAGAAGAACGACACCCGGCCCAATCACACGGCTTTCGGTGAGTTTCGGACATGCAGTCTTACCTGGCTCAAGTGTGAGCGACGACGACGCGCGAGAGCGATTCGCGGAAGGAGTCGGGCGGGACTACTTAAAAGTAATAATAGAGCCAGTATTTACGTTATTGCAATCGGGAAATTTGCGTGTGCTGGAAGACTAACGGGAGGTATCCGCCTGCAACAGGGTGTGCGAGGAATTGCGTTGGAAAATGGGTAGAAGGGGTGGAAGAAATACCTAGGACTGAAGTAATGGGTCGAGGAAATGTGTCGATAGACGTAATGACTGGTACGGAGTACCCATTGTCGTGAAGGCTGGCGACCAGTAGTCTGCCGATAGCATCAAATAGATAGAGGACGGAATGATGAATTCCCACAACTCACCGGGCGCAGCCATCGCTTCGATGGAATTGCGCGGACGCATTCGCGGGCAGCGGCTGGAGAGCACGCTGGTGGGTATGGCGTGCGACCTGTGCGTGGACGGCATGCCGGTGGAAGATGCCTTCCAGAAGATTCAGGACAAGGCGTTGGAACAGATGGTGCGGCTGCTGGACTCGAGAATTCTGCATGACTCCAGCGCAATTAAGGTTTGCCTGGAATTAGTGGCTGAAGAAAGCGAGCGCGTGGCTTGGGAAGCTCTGGAAAAAGGTACTGAGCGGCTGCGCGAAGAGCTGGCGATTATGGATGGCAGTGAAGAATTGTTGAGCGACGGTCCGGTACATTAGAACGAAGTCACGCCCCCGTGGCGCCGTGGTTTAGCGGGTCTACTGGTCTTACCAATACAATCCCAAAAGATGCAATGGAAGAAATGTGGAAGGTGGAATATTCACCTTCGCGACTGACCTGCACACTATCGAGCAATCCTGCAAAGCCCAAGATCCCTCCGCCCAAGAGGTCCTGGCAACTGCCCCGCCCCGTTGTAACCAACAAGACGATATAACCACTTCACAGGATCACCCGAGAGTGAGCAGGTGCGCCGGAATGCGCCAAGAAGGAAGCTGCTCAGCAGAACAGGCGAGAAGAAGATGCCGGAATCAAAGATTTTTGGCTACTGTCAAAAGTTACAGTTCGGAGGAAACAGGGAAAACACTAGGTGGGAATTGGGGAAAACCTTATGGAATTCGAACGCAAAGGCTAGGGCGGAATGTGTGCTAAAGAGCTAGCGCGCCCAGCCGGGGTCGCCGCCTGCTTTGCGAAGCTCATCTTCCATGTCGCTGATGTGCTGCTTCAGGGCGTCAATTTCTTTTTGCTTGGCATCGATTTTCGCAGTTTCGGAATTGATGTCGGAGCGATTGTACTGCTGCATCAGAGCTTTCTGAGGATCGGGATAATACTGAACCTGATTTTTGTTGAGCTCGCGTTGGAGCACCTCCAGTTCTTTTTCCGCGGTGGCAAGTTTGTTGTGCGCTTCGGTGAAACGCTTTCGCCAGTAGGCTTCGCTTTTGGGATCGGCTGCGGCGTCTTTGTCCTTATCAGCAGCGGATTGGTCGGTGTTCGCGTCCGCGGGAGTTCCATCGGGTTTCGCGGCTGGGGCAGTCTTATCGGCCGCCGTTGGCATATCGTCGTTGGTGAAGACGTGCTTCGGCTTTGGTGCGGCCTTTTGCTGTTCGCGGGATTTGCGGGCAGCTTCGGCAACAGGGTCACCGGATGATTGCTGGGAAGGATCTGTTTGCTGCTGCTGCGGCTGCGCAGGAAGGGCGAAAGCCCCGAGCCCAAACAGGGCAAGGAGGACGGCGACGCGCGTAAGGGTTGTGGATCGCATGTCTAGATACCTCCAACGGAGTGCCCGAAACGGATGACTGCTCGCGCGAGCCAGAATAGCGCTGCAAAGCGTATTGTACCGCGTTTGCGAGGTGGCAGGGCAGGCTGCGGCTAAGAAGTAACGGGAGCGAGTGTCGCGCCAAAGAATGTCGCTAAAAAAGTGGGCGGAAGTAGAAATGGGAAAGGAACCAGGGGAACCCGTAGACCACGAAGAAGGCCCCCAATCCCAGAAATGTGCCCAGGGGGAGCTGGTATTGCGAGGCCAGGGTCCAGCGCAGCGACGTGACAGAGCCTCCCAGGCCGCGACGGTGGGCGCGTACCGCGAGTTCGCGGCGCCAGCCAAAGGAATAGAGAAGCGCAACGGTAGCAAGCCCGACGATGCTGCCCAGAAGCGTGCCGAACAGGATGGTCAGGAATGCTCCGCGAACGCCAAGAAAGGCGCCGACCATGGCCATCATTTTGACGTCACCCATGCCCATCCCATCGCGCTTGCGTGCGAGTTTGTAGAGAGCGGCGGCGCCCCAGAGCAGCAGGCTGCCAAAGGCTGCGCCCAGCAGTGCGTCGATCAGGCGGGTCACGACCGGCGGAATGTAGTGAGCGTGAATGTATATGTCGGAGACGCCGTCTGGAGCGATGCGCGTGGCGAACGCGAGAGCCAGGCCGAAGCCGAACCAGTTAACCGCGTCGGGGAGCAGCCGCACGCGAAAATCCGTAACGATCAGAACCAGGAGTAAGCAGGCAAACGTGAGCCACTTGAAGGTTTCGATCGTTACCCCAAATTCGAAATAAGTGAGAACGAAAACGCAGCCGGTAATGAATTCGATGACAGGATACATGGGGGAAATCGAGAGCGCGCAATTGCGGCATTTCCCGCGAAGTAGGAACCAGCCCAGGACCGGGATGTTGTCGTAAGGCTTGATGGGATTGAGGCAACGCGGGCAGCGCGAGGCCGGAGAGATGATGGAAACATCGTCGGGGATGCGAGTGATGCAAACGTTTAAGAAACTGCCGATGACGATGCCGAAAAGAAAAAAGAAGACTGGGATCACAAGATTGACTGTGCCATAGACGGTGAGGAGCCTCAATGAAGCGGTGGGGGCGGGGTGTCGGATGGGTAAGGGGAAGGCGCTTGAGATTGCGGAGGAATGATGGAGAAAAACTTAACGCGTATGCACAGAGATAGGAGCGCAGAGGTCACGAAGACGACACCGGGGGATTCTTCGTCGTGGTAGCGCACAGCGATGTGGGATGAGGCGCGGTAAACTTAGAGTATGGGAATGAGTTGGTACGAGCATGCGATACGGCGATACGAGCACCGGCGCTGGACCACGGACGATAACCGCATGGTGCGGCCGTTTGAGTGGGGGTTGGAACATATCGAGGGAGACCCGCAGCACGACGACCCGAGAACGTTTTTGCGAGAGTATACGCGGAATGCGATCGAGCACAGCGCCGAGTGGTTCACGGGGCGAGAAGTAACGGATTTCGAATTGAGCCGCGAAAATGTGTTGCGGTTCACCAGCCCGATGGAGTCGGCATGTCCGGAAAACAACGCGGTGCACGGGCAGTTTTTCCCGGCGCGGAAACAGGGGGCGGTGGTGTTGGTACTGCCGAACTGGAATGCCAAGTGGCACGGGCAAATTGCGCTGTGCCAGTGGCTGCAGCGGATCGGGATTTCGGCATTAAAGATGAGCTTGCCGTATCACGACCGGCGCATGGCGAATGGACACGAGCGCGCGGACCAATTGGTGGGGCCGAATATTGGGTTGACGTTGCATGCCAACCGGCAAGCGGTGCAGGATGCGCGGGCGTGTTTGACATGGCTGGAGCAGCGCGGGTACACGCGGCTAGGAATCTTGGGGACGAGCATTGGATCGTCAGTGGGATACATCACGCTGGTACACGACAAGCGCGTGCGTGCCGGCGGATTTTTTCACGTGTCCACGTATTTTGCGGATGTGGTGAGCCAGGGAATGACCACCAACCATGTGTGGGAAGGACTGCGGCACGAAGTCAGTGTGGATGAATTGCGAGAATATTGGGCGCCGATCAGCCCTATGCCGTATGTGGAACGCGGCATGGGCGCGGGGCGAAATACGTTTATGGTGTACGGCAAGTACGACCCGACGTTCTTGCCGGGATTGACGGAAGAGATGTTGAGTGCGCTGCGACGGAACGGCGCGGAACCGCGGACTCTGGAACTGCCGGTGGGACACTATTCGTTGGAGTTGGCGCCATTCAGCTATGTGGCGGGCTGGCGGATGTTTTCTTATTTTCTGGAGGCGCTGGGATAAGAATCAACAAATCCGGATTGATACGAATTGAACGGTCTCGTGTTTTTGGATACGCATGTACTTTTGTATGCGATCGAAGATGCAGCCCAGCAGAAAGAACAACCCGCAAGAGAATGCGCATCTGGCTGCGGGAGACGCGCCGCGGCCGTGCGAGCTTTCAGGAGTCGCAGGAGTTCATCGTTGCTGCTGCAAAAGCTAATCCCTGTGGCTTCTTTTTAACCGAAGATTTTCGGACGGGCCAGAACGTCGATGAACTATTGGTTGTCAACCCTTTTAAGACTCAACCCAAACAGATCTGAGCGTTCAGAATTAGTGCAGGACTTTGGCGATAGTGGAGGCAGCGATTTGTAGGGCTACGGCGTTGATGTCTGGAGCCAGGGGGCGGTCGGCCGTGAGTTTCGGGGAGACGGTGCGGACGGCGTCGTAGGCTTTACGAGCTAACGCACCTGTTTGCAGCGGGGCCAGCAGATCGATGCCTTGGCAAGCACAGAGCAATTCAATGGCAAGAATGTGGCGGAGATTGTGGAGCATGCGCTCGAGACGGCGGGAACCGCTCATGCCCATCGAGACGTAATCTTCCTGGTTACCTGAAGTAGAAATCGAATCCACAGAGTGCGGTGTAGCTAGCGCGCGATTCTCGCTGGTAAGCGCGGCGGCGGTGACTTGCGCGATCATGAAGCCGGAATTCAGGCCGGGATCGGGCGTTAGAAACGCTGGAAGCATGCTGGTCAGCGGATTGGTCATCTGCTCGATGCGCCGTTCGGATATACCGCTAAGTGTGGCGACGGCGATGGCGACTTGATCGGCGGCCATAGCGAGAGGCTGTCCATGGAAGTTGCCGCCACTGACGATGTCG
>DASXBH010000318.1:0-6595 GCA_036491775.1 Candidatus Acidiferrum sp. | reverse complement strand
CGCTTCGCCAGGTTCGCCGACTGGCATGCGCCAACTGCAGTTCGGCTTCCGAGTGACGTTTTAACCCCCAATAGGCAACACCCCAGAATGGGGAGTCCCTACGGGCTCCCCATTTTTTATGCTCTAATCGGGGAGTTAAGCAATATTTGCAAATTCAATATGCCTGCTGCCCAAGCTTCGATGGTTCGGCCTCTCGGTAAGCTGTTACTCGCGTGCTTCCTATTTCCAGGTTTCGTTTCGCAGGCTTTCGGCTGGACGGCTTCGAGCGGTTGGCAGCAAGGCAACGCGGCACAGAAAGCTTCCTCTGCGGCGGCACTCGATCCGGATTTCGAGCAAGCTACGCATCTGCTGCAGCAGGGGAAGGCGGATGAAGCACTGGCACTGCTGGATGGAATTGCGGCGAAGGATCCAACACGAAAAGGATTGTCGCGGGAAATTGGGCTGGCGAATTACCGGAAGGGTGATTACTTGAAAGCGGCCGCGAACTTCCAGAAAGCGCTGCAGGAGAATCCTGGGGACAACGAGGCGGTGCAATTGATGGGACTGTCGTATTACCTCGCTGGACGGCCTGCGGAGGCGATTGCGCCACTGGAGAAGGTGCAGACGTGGTATCCCAGCGCGAATGTCGATGCGTCGTACATCTTGGGAGTCTGCTACATGCAGACGAAGGATTACCCTGGGGCGCGACGGGCATTTTCGAAAATGTTTGGAGTGCCGCCGGATTCGGCGGCGGGCTACCTGTTCACAGCGCGGATGTTGTTGCGCCAGGATTTCGATCCGGTGGCGGAGGAGTATGGGAAAAAGGCAGTGGAGCTCGATCCGAAGCTGCCGCTGGCGCACGCCTTGCTGGGGGAGCTGTACCTTTATAAGTCGCGGGTGCCGGAGGCGATTGAGGAATTTAAGAAGGAACTGGCACTGAATCCCGGGGAAGCATCGGCTTACTACAAGCTCGCGGATGCGTACACACGGATGCAAAATTTCGAAGAGGCCGAAAAGCTGCTGCAGCGATCGATCTGGCTTGATGCTACGTCGACGGGGCCATACATCCTGATGGGCAAAGTGCTGGCGAAAAAAGGAGAAACTGAGTTGGCAGTACGGGCGTTGCAGCGCGCGCTCGCGATGGATCCCAATAATCCAATTCCACACCACCTGCTCGGGATGGCTTATCGCGACATGGGTAGAACACAAGAAGCCGAACAAGAATTAAAACTGTCGCAACAGTTGCAGGATCAGAAGAACGCGAAGCCTTAAGGAATTGGTGCGGGCATACGTGGGCAGGAGTGAGTTGTGTCGAGGTCTGTTAAATATTTTTATTTTTTGCTGAGCCTGTGGGTGGCGCTGGGCTGCCGGCCGGTGCTGGCGCAGCAAGCCGCGCCTGCCGCGCAAGCGCCCGCCGCCGTTCAAACTCAGGCGATTCCCCCTGCTGAGCAGCCGCGACAGGATCCATGGTGGAAGCGAGCAGTGATTTACGAGATTTATCCGCGGAGTTTTCAGGATTCGAATGGCGATGGCGTCGGAGATATCAACGGAATCACCTCGCGGCTCGATTATCTGCGCGGGCTAGGGATTGATGCCATCTGGATTTCGCCAATGTATCCCTCGCCGCTGGTCGATTTTGGGTACGACGTTTCGGACTACACGGCGATTGATCCTCTTTACGGCAACATGGCAGATTTCGATCATCTGGTTGCGGAAGCGAAGAAGCGCGATATCCGCATCATTATGGATCTGGTACCGAATCACACGTCGGACCAGCATCCGTGGTTCAAAGAGTCGCGTTCTTCGCGCACCAATCCTAAACGTGATTGGTATATCTGGCGGGATGGGAAGGGGCCGGGGCAACCTCCTAATAATTGGCAATCATGGTTTGGGCATTCGGCGTGGACACTGGATCCGAAAACGAATCAGTATTACTACCATCATTTTTATGTGCAGCAGCCGGACTTGAACTGGCGTAATCCGGAAGTGCGCAAAGCGATGTATGACGTGATGCGGTTCTGGTTGAATCACGGTGTCGCGGGATTTCGTTTGGATGCGGTGTCACGGCTGTTTGAAGACCCGAACCTCCACGATGATCCGATTGTTGCGGGCACAAATGTTTATGGGGATCCGAACATCGTCCACAAGTATACGGACAACTTGCCGGAAGTGCATGAAGTACTGCGCGAGATGCGCAAAGTAGTGGACGCGTATCCAGGAAATCCGGTTTTGATCAGCGAAGCGGATGAGCCGAACATTGCAGAACTGACGAAAATGTATGGGGCGAAGAATGATGAGATCCAGTTGCCTATGGATTTCCAAATAGCCGATGTGAACCGCTTGTCGGCCCCGGAGTTTCGCAAGCTGCTGGATGAAGTGGAGAAAAATCCGGCAGGCGGGCAGCCGCACTTTTTCTTCAGTAATCATGACCAGGACCGGACCTGGGATCGTTATGGCGACGGTGTGCACAATGAACAGATTGCGAAACTGATGGCGACCTTGCTGCTCACGGTGCGCGCCACGCCGCTCCTTTATTACGGCGAAGAAATTGGAATGCGCACGACGCCACCGGCACGCAAGGAAGATGTACAGGATCCGATTGGAATTCTGGGATGGCCTAAGGAAAAGGGCCGCGATGGCGAGCGAACGCCGATGCAATGGGATTCTTCGAAGAATGCGGGTTTCACTACTTCGGAGCATCCCTGGCTGCCGATTCCGCCCAGCGCTAAAACATACAATGTACAAGTGGAATCGCAGGAGCCGGAGTCGATCCTTACGTTTTATCGCCGGCTGATTGATTTGCGGCGCAATCAGAACGGTCTTCGAAATGGCTCGTACCAGACGCTGGATCCAGACAATCCGAACGTGCTTGCATATTTGCGGAAGAATCCGGGCGTAGGCGCTTCTGTTCTGGTGGTGCTTAATATGAGTGCACAGCCACAGACGGTGAGTTACGACCTGAGTGGCTATGGAATAAAACTAAAAGTGGCGAAACCGCTGCTCACCGCACCAGAAATCACCGGCAAAACGGTGGACCTCTCCAGTTTGACGATTGCGCCGTTCGGCGTGTTCATTGGCGCGGTGCACTAGGGGATGTGCGCGGCGATGTACGGATTACGGGCGAGCGATGGATAATGGGGCGTGGCCCAACTCGAAAACTTCCGTCTAAAGGTGTTTCGTGCCGTCGCTGAACATTTGAGTTTCCGCAAAGCGGCGGAGCGGCTATTCCTATCACAGCCTGCCGTAACGCTGCAGATCCAAGCACTGGAAGATGATCTGGGTGTACGGCTGTTTGATCGCGCGGCCAATCGCATTAGCCTGACACCGCAAGGTACGCGATTGCTACGATACGCGAGCAAAATCGCAACGTTGGTGTCGCAGGCCGAGCAAGAGTTAGCCGCGAGTGAAGGGCAATTGTCGGGTGATTTGGCGCTTGGCGTTTCAACGACCATCGCGCAATACGTGCTGCCACGGCTGATCGGCGCGTTTTTGGGCGAACATCCACGAGTAAAACTCTCGCTACAAAGCGGGAACACGGAAGAGATTGTGGAACTGTTGATCGAGAGAAAAGTGTCGATTGGATTGATTGAAGGGCCTTCGCGGCATCGGGAGATTCGCGCTGAACCGTTTATGGAAGATGAATTGGTACTGATCGCGCCACCACGATTTGAGAATGGCCGCATGTCGCGTGAACAACTCACGTCGTCCAGCCTGTTGATGCGCGAACAGGGATCCGGGTCGCGACGCGTGGTGGAAACGGCGTTGGAGAAGGCTGGGATCAAGTTGAAGTCGTTCCATAACGTGATGAATCTTGATTCCACGGAGGCGATCAAGTCGGCGGTGGAAGCGGGACTGGGTGTGGGCTTTGTGTCGCGGTGGGCAATTTCCAAAGAGTTGGAGTTGGGAGCATTGAAGGTGGTGGATGTTGCGGGCGTGCGTGTGGCGCGCAGCTTTTCGTTGATTTTGTGTACTGGGCCCAAGCCGCAAGGACCGGTGGGCGCGTTTCGAAATTTTGCGTTGCAGCGGGTGCGGTTGCTTTCCGGAAACATGCGAAAGCCGGGAGGCCAGCGTGCGTCGAGCCGATAAGCGTTGCTAATCGGTGATTAGGATTGCTGCTTGGACCGGCGTCTGAGTGTTCTGCGACACTCTCGCATGGGCAAGAATCTCTTTTTCGTGGCGGTTATTCTGGCGGCCAGCGGCTTTGTTTCCCCTCCTTTTGCGCTGCTGGGCGGGCTGATTTACGGGCTCACCGTGGTGCACCCTTTTCCAGGAGAGAGCAAGGCACTCTCGAAATTTCTGTTGCAGGCTTCGGTGGTGGCGCTGGGCTTCGGCATGAATCTGCATGAAGTGCTGCAGGCGGGACGATCAGGCTTCGTGTACACAGCGCTCAGCATCACGGCGGCAATGTTGTTGGGCCTGGGATTGGGTTACGTGATCCGTGTTTCGCAGAAGGCATCTTTTTTGATCAGCGCGGGCACCGCGATTTGCGGCGGTAGTGCAATCGCTGCGGTTGGCCCGATCGCGCAGGCCAACGAAGAGGAAATGGCGGTCTCGCTGGGCGCAGTGTTTATTCTGAATTCGGTGGCGCTGCTGATCTTTCCGCTGATCGGATTGGCTCTGCACATGAGCCAAACGCAATTCGGATTGTGGTCGGCATTGGCCATTCATGACACCAGTTCGGTTGTGGGGGCGACGGCAAAATACGGGCCTACAGCGCTGGCCGTGGGGACCACGATTAAATTGGCGCGGGCACTGTGGATCGTTCCATTGTCGGTGATGACCGCGGTCGCGCTTAAGAGCAAAGCACGCATCCAGTGGCCGTGGTTTATTTTATTTTTCTGTTTTGCCGCTTTGTTGAACACATTACTGCCATCGTTCAACTCTGTGTTTAGTGCCTTCAATCATCTGGGAAAAACAGGACTGACCGTAACACTGTTTCAGATTGGCGCCAGTCTGAATCGGGAAACGTTGAGACGTGTAGGCGTTCGCCCGCTTTTGCAGGGCTTGACATTGTGGATCATCGTGGGGAGCAGCACGCTGGCACTGATTTTAGTGAACTGGATTCACCTTTAACCATTAGAAAAAAACTTCAGCAGAGACGAAAACAAAAGCACTACATCGGTTTTTTTTGCTATCGGCCCCGCAGCAGGAGCAATACGTCGAGCAGGCACAAAACGGTGATGGCTGCTTCTAATACGAAGAGCCGCGCTTCATTGAACTGGCCGACCATGAAGTCGTAAAGCTCGCGGGCCGTTTGCAATTTACTTTCTACCAGGTCGCGATATTCGGGTACGCCCTCGCGGGAAGCGGCCAAGCGATACACCAGAACATAGAAAGCCTCGCTGACAAATTTGACGGCGCTATCGATGCGCTCGGTGAGTTCCATAACGTCGAGGCGAATGGCGTTGAGGCGATTGGCTTCGCGCGGAAGAGCCCAGGGCCGGAGCAGCACACTTTGCTTGCGATCCAGGGTGTTGTAGACGTCGGAGAGCACGCGCGTCATGTAATTGTCGTAGTAACGAAACTCCAGCAATTGCATTTTGGCGTACTCGAGAATTTGAATCGTCCACGCAGCTTCCTCGGGACGGTCGTAGACCATTGCGGCAGAAGAGCCAACCACCAGCAGATCGTTTGGGTAGTAAGATAGGCTGCCTTGTAAGATGCGTTCGGTGGTGGTGCGGGAAAGCGGATTCTGTTCGCCGCGGATGAGTTGGGCAATTTGCTCGCCATGCCCGGAGAGAAGTTTGTCGGCAGTGAGAGGCTTTCCGGACTCGTCGAGAATTTCGTGAAGCGCGAACACCAGATAATTTTCCTGAAGCCAGTCTTCTCTAGGCTTTGTGACCGCGGGCGCTATCTTCCCAAGGTGGGTGGTAACAAAAGCGCGAGTTTCCGGTTCAATGTCGGTAGCATCCATCCAACGAGACGCTTGTTCCAGCAGCGCTTCCCAGGAACCCTCAAATGCTACCTCGAGCTGCACTTCGACGATGGCGTATTCGTAATACTTGATGGAGTAGATTACGTGCTCACCGGTGCGAAGTGTGAGCGGTTCGGTAGGCTCCGCAATGGGAGGATTCTCGAAGCGCACATAGTCAGGGGTGCGGCGCGGGAAATCAGCCTTTGTGGCCCCACCCCGGGGGCCGAGCAGGCTACGAAGCTTGTCTAAATCGAAGGCTTCGCCAACGTCGTAGAACACAAAGGTTCGAATGTATCCGCGCAGAAGCATCCATTCCTTTTAACACTTCAGACGCTGTGGGGCCAAACAGGAGCCTAGTATCAGTACTGGTACCTTAAGTCCTCAGGATTCGTGAGCGGGGTACTCAATGGGTCGGGCTTTGGGATGTGGCGACGCGCTTCACGCGATCTCCGACTTGAACCGGTGCCGAATCAACGATTATGGCGGTGGAGTAAACATCGGCGACTTCGGTCACGGTAGCTTGGCCGACATGTTGCACAACCAGGGGAAGAGAACCGGCCTGGGCTTCGGAGGAGGCATGAGCCTCGCGTAAAAGAGTGAGTTTGTCTCCCAGCTTTACGCCAGACTTCTTGCCCACATTCAGGGTTATGGAGTTGCCGGCGACTTCTGCGACCAGGCCGTCGATATCGACCACGAGGGCGG
>DASXBH010000317.1:0-2882 GCA_036491775.1 Candidatus Acidiferrum sp. | reverse complement strand
TTTCAACACGCGATCGAGGCCGCCCAATTGCCTAATCACCACCGCGATCCCTTTGACAGGATGCTGATTGCCCAGGCAAAGACCGAGAATATAGTTCTGCTCACAGCTGACCGAATCTTCGAGAAATACAAGTTAGAGCAGATATATTGCGGGAAGTGAGTCAGGTAGGTTTGGGGTGGGAGACGGGGATTGAACCCGCGACATTCGGTGCCACAGACCGACGCTCTACCAGCTGAGCTACTCCCACCACTGCGAGAAGTTTAACATGGGCGCAGGGCGAGCAAAAGAGTGGTGGATGCGAACTGGCGTCCCTAGTTCACGGCTGCTGGCACCGATAAATCAGGGCTCAGGCGCTGGGCTAAAGCCCGATGCTACATACTCAAGCCATGGACATTGGGGGCTCATGCTCGCACAGGGATTGCCCGAGTTGCTCTTAGCAAGGTGGAAACGCCGGTCCAGATGGGCGATTTGCTGATACCGGGCGCTTGTTAGACTGAGGCGGGGAAGTGTGTCCCCGCGCATGAACCCGCAACCTTCGGACCGCCTACACTTTGACGTGCAGCTCTCTTCGGCGCGCGTAGTCATCGCGATGCTAGCGTGTTTGTGTCTGATCAAACTGCACCCGATCCGAGAAGTCGCCAACGCCCTGGCCTTCCTGATTGCTTACCTGATCGTCTCCATTGGCATCTTGCTGGCAGAACGCGCGCTGCGGCGCTACAACTGGCGGCTGCCCCTGGTGTGCGACGTGGCGGTGGTGGGCGTATTTCTGTACATCTCGCCCGAAGTCATGCCAGCGTGGTTTTTGCTGTTCTTCGTGGCCTTCGCAGCAGGCTACCGCCTGAATCTGCGCTTTGCGTTGACCTTGTGCTTTGGATTGCTGCTGCTGGCTGTCGCGCTGGATATGCACCGCGCCGAGCGGCTGAACGGTTCCTATGTCTTGCTGTATTCCATGCCGTTTCTAACCGCTTCTTTTCTGGGCGCCGCCGGCATGGCCTTTCTCGGCGATCGCAATCGCCTGTTTGCCACCCAGCAGGATTTCCTCTCGCGACTTTCAACAACCATGCACGTGGAACTTGGCCTGGCAGAATCTCTTCGGCTGCTGCTGGAAGAAATTGCCGCAGAATTCCAGACCGAAGTGGCGCTACTGGCATTTCGCGACGCAGACCTGGAGCGAATATTTCTGTGGCAATTGAAAGCCGGCGAAAGCGAGCGGCTGGTGCCGGACAATCTACCGCTGACCCGCGCCGACGGTTTTCTGCTGGATGATATGGAAGCGTCGGTCTGCTGGAATTCGCTGGAAGAGCGCGGCTCAGGGTTTGGCTGGGACCGCCGGGATGGCAGCACCTTGAAAATATTGCCGAGAATTCCCGGGCCTACGCAGCAGGAATTCGGTATCCGTAACCTGCTCACCGTGCCGTTTGATCAAGACAATCACGCGGCGGGGCGGCTGTTTCTGGTCAATCGCAAGCCGGCGCGCGCGCCTTTTACCAAAGATGATCTGGCGTGGTTCGAGCGGATTGCGCGCCACGTCAGCGGCTCGCTGGAAAATGTGTTCCTGCTGCGGCATTTGCGGGCACGCGCTATTGAAGCCGAACGATCGCGCATCTCTCGCGACCTGCACGATGGCATTCTGCAAACCCTGCTAAGCATCGAGATTCAACTCGATGTGCTGCGCCGCAAAGTACCCAATCAGCCAGACCAACTGGAGGCCGGCCTTTCGTCTTTGCAACAGACTGTCAGGAATGAAGGCGGCGAGCTGCGCCACATGGTCACCGATCTCCGCCCCCTGCGCGTACAGTCCGCGGATTTGGTTGATTTAATGCGGGGATTTGGCGAGCGTTTCCGGAACGAGTCCGCTCTGGCCCTCGATTTATTGGTAGATTCGGCCGAATTACACGCGCCAGACCGCGTTTGTAGGGAGATTTTCCAGATTTACCGTGAAGCACTCAACAACATAAAAAAGCATGCGAAGGCTTCCCATGTCGTGGTAAAACTGACGCAGGATGACAGCCGGCTCGTCTTAGTGGTAGACGATAATGGCGAAGGATTTAGCTTCGCCGGGCGATTTACAGGGGATGAGCTCGACCGCCTGAGGCTGGGTCCAATTTCCATCAAGGAACGAACGCGAACGGTAGGGGGAGTGTTGACGGTAGAGTCAAACCCTGGGCATGGTGCGCGTTTAACGATCGAGGTTCCGCTCGGCTAATATGGCGAAGACCAAACAGCAAATACGAGTGTTGATGGCCGATGATCACGCGATCTTTCGTGACGGCTTGCGCAAACTTCTCGATGGCGACGAAGATATTGTGATCGTTGGCGAGGCGCAAAACGGCGCGGAATGCATCAAATTGCTGGCAAAACTGAAGCCGGATATTTTGTTGCTCGATCTGCGGATGCCGGATAAAGACGGCTTGGCTGTCCTGGAAGAAGTGAATTTTGATCAGACTCCGACGCGGGTGATTGTTTTGACGGCGGCGGAAGATGATCGCGATGTGGTTCGTGCCATGCGCTTGGGCGCTCGCGGCGTGGTGCTGAAACAGTCGGCCACCGATTTGTTGGTGAAGAGTATTCACCGCGTGCATGCCGGAGAAATCTGGCTGGATAACCGCATGACCGCCGAAGTCATGAAAGCGTTTTCCAAGTCTTCGGAAGCCGGACCGCGCCGGGAAAAACCGCTGCTGTCCGACCGCGAAAAAGAAATCGTGCAGCTGGTTGAGCAGGGATTCCGCAACAAGGAAATCGGCGAGAAATTGTTTATTTCCGAGCAGACCGTGAAGAATCACCTGCACAATATTTTCGACAAGTTGGGCGTCTCTGATCGCTTGGAACTGGCCCTGTACGCGATTCATCACCGCTTAATCGATCACTCGTAATTTTCTATT
>DASXBH010000316.1:0-2314 GCA_036491775.1 Candidatus Acidiferrum sp. | reverse complement strand
TGGAAAGCGGAAGGCCGCCTAAGTGAAGCGTGGGTTATCGCCGACCCGGAAATTGTGGAGATTTTTTCCGCCGGCGTTGCGTTTGGCCTGGAAGCGGGACGTCGTGGCCGCAGTGACCCTGCCTACTCTCCGGACGAATGGCGCAAAGCGCTGCGAGACGCTGTGGAAAAAGCAGCAGCGCTTGAAGACCAACTTGAAAAAGCTAGAGAAGCGATGCCAAAAAAAGAGAAAGAGTGAGCGCTGAAGGCTTCGAAACCGTCATTCTGCGGCGACACGTCGCAAGGGTTGTGCGCGGCGTTGTAGGACTCTGCCAAGCACCGCTCCTAGCGCTGCGCTGACGAGCAAGACGGCGGTGTGCCAGATTAGGATGTGCATGGCTTGGAAGTTTGGACAATGCAGTTCCAGCATGCCTACGCCGGCCAATCCGCCGATGGTGCCGGCGAGCAGTCCCGCGGATTGGGGGTTCACGGCAAAACCTCGGCGGAGGATCCACCAACTCAGCAACGCTGCGGGAATGGCGTGCACGACGCCTATCGCCAGGCAGATCAGGCCAGCCGAAACGAAATGGTCGGTGTGATAATCGCGAAACAGCGCGGCAAATACGGCGAGCATGGCGACACTTCCCAATGCCAACATTCCTTCCGCGGAAATTCTGCGTCGGCTTCCCGGGATCATTTCATGAACGAATTCTGTAGCGGCTAGCCAAGCGAGAATGCTCAGCGTCGAAAAGATCAGGACGCGCTCCAGCAGGTCCATCTTCGCGAATCCGTTGAATCCTGCGCGGGCCGCACCGGCCAACGCGATCGTCGCGCAAATCAGGAAGACGCCGCCCGTCAACACCCACGTCGCCGGCAGCGGTCGCACTCGTCGGAGCGACGGTTGGATCGCGCCGGCCACGCTTCCTAGCAACGCCGGTTTTACCTGCGGCAGCCGCTCAGCCGCGTCCTTCAAAAGTTCGTCAATGTCGCCGTCTCTCAAGACTTTTCCTCGCTTGGCCCTTTCCTGAGACCCATGGCACTCATTCTTTCGCGTAGCTTCTCGTAGGCGCGGTGTACTTTTTGTTTTACTGATCCGACGGTGGAAGAGGTAGCGCGTGCTACTTCTTCGAGAGACATTCCGGTCACCTTCAACATCTGAAGTACTTCACGTTGACTTTCGGAAAGTGGCGCCAGAAGCGCATCCAAATCGTCGCTCTTCCCGATTTGTTCCGGCGCCGTCGCGGCTAGCTCTGATATTTCTTCCAGGCGCTGCTCGCGCGAGGTGGTGCGAATGGATTTGCGGTAGTGGTCCACGCGCACGTGGCGCGCGATAGCGTAAAACCACGGCAGCACCGGCTCGCCCGGCCGGTAAGTGTGCCGCACGCGGTGTACCTGCAGCCAGGTTTCTTGCAGCAGGTCATCGGCATCAAGGCGGCTGACAATTTGCCCCAGGAAAAATCGGTACAACTGTGGGCTGATGCGATCGATTAAAGCTGTGGCCGCGGCAAAATCGCCGGCTTGATACCGGGCCATCAGCATCTCCAGAGTGCTGTCCGGGTGCATGAGGGAAAGGTTTGTCAGGTAATTTTTATCAGGAACAGTGTGTTCTTGCAAAATGTACTCGCCGTTGGGCCACACCCGCACGGGCTATTTGTGCCATCTGTATGTATTCGATGTGGGGCGGCAAAAAGTTACGCTCGCCACGTAGTATTAAAGTTTTTTATCTTTGCTCTCCGGTCCCTACAAAACCGTAACTTTTGTCAGCGGCCCACCGAATACCCATGCGTGAACATGCCCGCCCCGTTCAACGGGCTACGCCCATTAGCCAGTTACGACTCAAGATCACGCCAAGGAGATTACCGAATGAAGTTTGCATGGCTCCAGAAGTCTACCTTTCGGCGCGCCGGCATGGTGCTGGCCGCCGCATTGTTTGCCACTACGCTTGCCGCGGCAGAACCGGGAGATCGCGGCATCTTCGTGGTGACCAGCACCAATAACCCCAGCGGCAATTCCGTCGAGGTCTTTAAGCTCAATACGTCAGGCACGCCTTCACTGTCGTTGGTGAACACTTTGTCTACCGGCGGCAAGGGCGGCGCCAGCACTAACGCGGGAATTCTTCAGTTCGAAGACGATTTTGGAGCAGTCGCAAACTTCGGCTCGAACACGGTGAGCCAGTTGGTGCGCTACCAGGATCACGTCGGGCTCGGTCGAACCATTTCGCTTGCTTCGGATTGCGTGAAGCCAGACTCAGTGGCGCTCGCGCGCTCGCACCTGTTTGTGGTCGGCACGAATTGTGCTGAGAGTCATGACTGGCCCTCGGGAAATCTAGATAGCCC
>DASXBH010000315.1:0-5696 GCA_036491775.1 Candidatus Acidiferrum sp. | reverse complement strand
CGCAGTGCGGCATCTGCACCCCTGGAATGATTCTTGCCGCTGTGCATTTGCTGGACAAAAATCCAGCGCCTGCGCTGGAGGAGATTCGTGAAGGGCTCTCGGGCAATCTCTGCCGGTGCACTGGGTATTTGCAAATATTCGAAGCGGTGGCGAAAGCTGCGGATTCTGGCCACGGCGGGTCAGAGAAATGAGAGCGAATCCTGCCGAATATGAATTGGTCGCACCCAGGAGTTTGCGTGACGCGTTGGCGTTAATGGCGGACAATCCGCAGGCGTGGATGCCGATTGCTGGCGGCACGGATGTGATGGTGCTTTACGCGGCGGGGAAATTGCTGAACCGCAAATTGGTTAGTGTTCTCTCTTATCCGGAAATGCGCGGAATCACGGTCGAACCGGAGGAAGTTCGAATAGGAGCCGCTTGCACCTATACGGATCTGCGGCAGCATCCGGTCGTGGCTAAGGAATTTTCATTGCTAACGCGTTCAGCTGCATGGACGGGCGGAATCGCGAATCAGAATCGCGGAACTCTGGGCGGAAACATCGCGAATGCTTCGCCCGCGGGCGATTCCCTTCCGGTGCTGCTTGCTTACGATGCGGATTTGATTCTTGTTTCCGCGCGAGGCGAACGGCGCATCCCGTATCGGACATTTCATACCGGCTATAAAAAGATGCTGCTGGAGCCGGACGAATTGATCCAGACGATCTGCCTGCGTCGCGAATTTGCGAATTGCGTGGCTTACGCGAAAAAGGTCGGAGCGCGTAACGCGCAGGCAATTTCCAAGGTATTTTTTGCTGGTCTAGGTCGCATCGCAGCCGGACAAATCGAAAGTGTGCGGCTTGCCGCGGGCAGCGTCGGGCCGATCCCTCTACGTCTCTACAAGACGGAGGCCGCGTTGAGCAACCAGGTCGCTAACGATGCCACCCTTGAGAATGCCAAGCGAGCTTTGCAACTGGAAGTTCACCCAATTGACGACATTCGCTCTTCGGCGCGGTACCGATCCGTGGTTCTGGGTAATCTTTTGCGCGAATTCTTTCATTCGTTAGCGGGAACCGGGATTTCACTGTGAGTACGAACGATATTCTGCTGCGATGGAATCAATTGCCCAAAGCCGCAGCGGCCGAGGAAATACTTCCCTGCTGCGGCTCGCGAGCGTGGGCGCGGGAGATGACGGCGGCGCGACCGTTCGAAGATGTTGCCACTCTGCTGGCAACTTCCGATAGAATCTGGCTAGCGTTGGGGACGGCAGACTGGCTGGAAGCGTTTCAAAGTCATCCGCGAATTGGCGAAACGCGCGGTCACAGAAAATCTTCTGCCCGATCACAGCAGTGGTCCGCGCAAGAACAAAGCCGTGCCACAGAGAGTCCGGAAGCAGTGAAACAAGCGTTGGCGCAAGGCAATCGGGAATATGAGCGGAAGTTTGGGCGGATTTTTATCATTTGCGCCTCGGGAAAATCAGCTCTGGATATTCTTGGGGGCCTGCAACACCGGCTCGGGAATGATGATGCAACGGAGCTACGCGAAGCCGCAGAACAACAGCGGCAGATTGTTCAGATTCGAGTGAAAAAATGGCTGACGGAGTAAGTCGGATTTCAACGCATGTTCTTGACACCGCACTCGGCGTGCCCGCGGTCGGAGTGCCTGTGTGCCTGGAGCGGCAGGAAAGTGGAGCGTGGCGGGAGTTGGGTTCTTCGCAGACGGATGGAGATGGCCGCTGCAGGCAGCTCCTGCCGGAACATCACGTGTTGGCGGCGGGGTGTTATCGCTTGGTGTTCAACACGGATGCGTATTTTGCGACCCAGAAGGTACCGAGCTTGTATCCGGTGGTGGAAATCACGTTTGACGTGCGCAGCGGCGAATCGCATTTTCATATTCCACTGCTGTTGAGTCCCAACGGTTACACGACGTATCGAGGAAGCTGACGTGGCGACGATTCTGGCGGAAAACCGGTACGGCAAATCGCGGGTCCGAGTGGTGCGCGTCGATCGTCGTGCGGCGGTTCACGAACTTCAGGAGTGGAGCGTCGAAGTTCTGTTGCAGGGCGATTTTCTGAGCTGCTTTTCAGAAGGCGACAACAGCAAGATTCTGCCCACCGACACAATGAAGAATACGGTGTACTCGCTGGCGCGAAAATCTTTGGCGAAGTGCATCGAGGACTTCGCGCAGGAATTGATCGAGCACCTGCTAAGTAACAATCCGCAAGTCTCCGTCGCAGAGGTCATGATTCAGGAGAAAGCGTGGCAGCACTTGATTACCGGCGGAAAGCCGCAGCTCGCTACGTTTGTGCAAGCGGGAAACGAATTGCAAACGACGCACGTTTCGCGCAAGCGTGATGAAAAGGTTCACATCGAATCTGGGCTGGCAGACCTGGTCATCATGAAGACGGCGGACTCGGCATTTACGGGATACATTCACGATCCGCTCACAACTTTGCCAGAGACAAGCGACCGGTTATTCGGAACGTCTTTGCGGGCAAACTGGATCTACTCTTCGACGCAGATTGCGTTCAACTCGGTGCGCAAGGGGATCCGTGAAGCATTGCTCAACACGTTTGCCACGCACAAGAGCAAGTCCGTGCAACACACATTGTATGCAATGGCGGAAAGCGCGTTTGCGGCGTGCGCAGAGATATCTGAAATCACGTTAGGCATGCCCAACAAGCATTGTTTGCTGGTCGATCTTTCGCGTTTCGGCCAAGACAATCCCAATCATATTTTCGTGCCGACCGATGAGCCACACGGAACCATCGAGGCGCGCGTACGTCGCGAGCGCCAATGACGGTACGTCCGACGGCAACGCTTCTCTCTCGCGCGCGGGAAGTGCTAATCCGCTGCGAAACGTTGGCGCACTTCACGGAAGATCCGCCGCGCATCTGCAGAACATTTCTATCGGCGCCGATGCGGGATTGCTACCGACAAGTCGAAAGCTGGATGCGCACGCTGGGGCTCGAGGTACACACGGACGCCGCCGGAAATCTGCGTGGTGTTTATAGCGGAGCGAACGGCACGGCGCACCGGATAATTCTGGGCTCGCATCTGGATACCGTTCCCGATGCGGGGGCGTACGACGGAGTTCTGGGAGTGGTGCTGGCGCTCGCTCTCGTGGCATCGCTGGAAGGGCGCCGTCTGCCGTTTGCTCTCGAGATTGTTGGCTTTTCGGAAGAGGAAGGAGTGCGCTTCGGCGTTCCGTTTATTGGCAGTCGCGCACTGGTGGGGCGGCTTGATGAAACTTTGTTGAACCATTGTGACGCTAACGGCATCTCGGTGCGCGAAGCTATTTCCGCCTTCGGATTGGATCTCGCGGCGATTCCTACTGCAGCATTGAATGATGGAGTGCTGGGGTACCTCGAATTTCACATCGAGCAGGGGCCGGTGCTGGAAGATCGCGATCTGCCGCTGGGCATTGTGGAAGCAATCGCTGGGCAAGCGCGCATGGAACTATTTTTCACTGGGGCGGCGAATCACGCTGGCACAACGCCAATGAGTTTGCGCCGCGACGCATTGGTGGCCGCTGCGGAGTGGGCGGTTGCCGTAGAGAAAGAAGCGCAGGAAACATCAGGACTGGTGGCGACCGTTGGTGTGCTGGAAGCCAACCCTGGTGCCACCAACATCATCGCGGGACAGTCTCGCGCTACGCTGGACGTCCGCCATGGTTCCGACGCGCAACGCGAGTTAAGCGTCAAAAATATTCTGCATCGCGCACAAGAAATCGCCGAGCGGCGCCGCGTGACAATGACGTCGACGATTACGCTGGTTCAACCAGCCACAGCGATGGACACTTTTCTAACGCACGAAATCGAGACAGCTGTTTCACGATCGGGTATAGCACCGCACACGATGGTGAGCGGCGCGGGACATGACGCGATGATCCTTGCCGAAAAAGTGCCAGCGGCGATGATTTTCCTTCGTTCTCCCGGCGGAATTAGCCACAATCCTAAGGAATCCGTGCTGGTGGAAGACATAGCCAAAGCTCTGGAGTGCGGCCTGCACTTGCTGGATCAACTCGCCACATCATCTGAACTTCTAACGAGGACTCGCCGTGCATAATTTGGGACATACTCGCAGCGCACACCAGCCGAATCATCTTCTGCTTACGCCCGACACATTTGTGCACACCACCTTCCCGGGGATGAAAGCCGCATCGGCGATCGTACACATTAGCCCGGTATTGGGAGCCGGATTTACACAATACACCGCAGATTTCGAGAGCGGTGGCGAACTTGCGGAGACAGCCGCACAACGGTTTTTGTATGTCACCGACGGTTCGGTGCAGATCAATGTCGCGGGCAAAGAGCATCGCCTCGTGCCACACGGATTTGCGTACCTTCCCGCAGGCACAGCGCATCGCATCATCTCGCGGGAAAAAACGCTGGCAATGGTAATCGAGAAAAAATATATACCGACGGCGACCGCGGAGCCTCCAAAACTGCTGGTCAGTAGCGAAGAAAATATTCCATCCACCGCGTTGGGCGACGACCCGGCGCTTCAGGTGAAGTGCCTTCTCCCGGATCATCCATCATTTGATTTTGCGGTGAACACCATGGTGTACCAACCCGGCGCCGCGCTGAGCATGGTGGAAATGCACGTGATGGAACACGGCTTGATGATGTTGGAAGGGGGTGGAATTTACCGGCTGGGTGACTGTTGGTATCCGGTTACGGCGGGAGATTTCATCTGGATGGGCCCGTGGTGCCCACAGTGGTTCGGCGCGATCGGAAAGATACCGGCGAAATATTTGATCTACAAAGATTTTAATCGTCACCCACTGTCAGGCGTAAGGCCGTGAGCCTGGCGATTGACCAGGACCGTTTACAAAGCGAGATTGACGAACTCGCACTCATCTCGGATGCCGAGCCTCCTGCCGTTACGCGTATTGTTTTTAGCAGGAAAGATCTAGAGGGGCGCGCTTGGCTGAACAAGAAATGTACGGAAGCAGGGCTCACTATCCGGCAGGATGCCATCGGCAATACATTTTTTCGATGGGCTGGGGCGGATTCGAACGCTGCCGCGGTTGCGACCGGCTCGCACATCGACGCGATTCCCAACGCAGGAAAATATGACGGCGTGGTAGGCGTACTCGGTGGACTTGAAGCCATACGCGCGCTGCAGCGAAGCGGCTTTCAACCGAACCGTTCGATTGAACTGATACTTTTTACTTCCGAGGAACCTACACGATTTGGCATCGGCTGCTTGGGAAGTCGCGTGCTTTCTGGAACACTTCCGCCTGAAGCCGCGCGGCAGTTGAAGGACAGCTTAGGGCAAACTCTGGCGGAAACGCTGCAAAGCGTGGGAATGCTGGGCGATCTCGACTCTGTGCGGATCCCTGCCGGCCACTATCGCGCCTTCGTGGAGTTGCATATCGAGCAAGGCCCGCTTTTGGAGCAGGCGAAAATTCCACTCGGCGTTGTTGCGAGCATCGCCGCGCCTGCCAGCTTGGAAGTGCGGATCGAAGGTGCGGGAGGTCACGCAGGCGGCATGTTAATGCCCGGGCGCAAAGATGCGCTTTGCGCCGCATCTGAAATTATTTTGACTGCGGAACAAGCGGCTCAAACGAGTGGATCGGCAGATACCGTGGCTACCGTGGGAATCTGCGAGGTATTTCCTGGTGCGGTGAACAGCATACCGAGTCGGGTGCGTCTCACGCTCGATTTGCGCGACACGGAACTCACGCGGCGGGACAAAGTGTTTCAGTCCATCAGG
>DASXBH010000314.1:0-45782 GCA_036491775.1 Candidatus Acidiferrum sp. | reverse complement strand
GATAATAAGTTACTTCCGACGAGTTGGCAGGAACAATTCGACATTGCCGTGAAGGGTGCTTTTCCAGAACTAATGCGCATGCGGGAAGAGGGGTTGATCAAAGGGTGGGGAATCGGCGTTAATACGCCCGAACCGATTTTGCGAGTACTATCGGAAGCCGATCCGGATGTATGCCTCATGGCATCGCAGTATTCCTTGATCGATCATAAGAATGCGCTGAACCAGCTTTTTCCTGCCGTGCGAACAAAGAATGCATCTCTCGTGGTTGGTTCCTCGCTGAATGCCGGATTCCTCTCAGGGAGTCCTCGCTACAACTATGGAAAAGAGTCTTACAAGATACCTTCCGAATTTCTGGAGAAACGAAAAAAACTGCGCGAAGTGGCGGCGAATCACGGAGTAGACCTGCGCACGGCAGCGCTCCAGTTCTCCGCGGCACCGGACGTGGCCGTGGCTTTAGTCGTTGGCGCGAGTAGTGAGCAACAGATTCTCGCGGACTATACGTCAATGCAAACCAGGATTCCGGCCGAATTCTGGATTGAACTCAAAGCCCAGCAGTTGATCGAGCAAAACGCCCCAACCCCAGTCTGAGAAGCTGAGGATTGCTTTCATGCCGCAAGAAATCCGGCCCCCAATAGCACTGGCAACGCGACATCACCTTGTATAATTTGCCGTTTGCAATCCTCGTTCAACGGGATCTGCCCATGCTGCTTAGAGTATTCGACGACAAAGTCACGTTGGGCCGCGCTGCCGCCGAGCAGGCCGCAAACGCGATTCGACGCGCCATCTCAGAGCGCGGAATGGCCCGCATCATCGCTGCTACTGCCGCGTCTCAACTCGAGTTTCTGGATGCACTGACAAAAGCTCCAGGCATCGATTGGACTTGGGTTGAGGCCTTTCATCTCGATGAATATATCGGTCTGCCGAGCACTCATCCGGGCAGTTTTCGCAAGATGCTGATGACCGAGTTGATCAACAAAACTGGAATCACGCGTTATCACTTGCTCGAGGGCGATGCTGCCGATCCGTCCGCCGCAGTGCAGGAGGCGGGCAAGCAACTAGCTTCAGCACCGATCGATGTCGCATTCCTCGGCATAGGCGAAAACGGGCATATTGCATTCAATGATCCGCCCGCCGACTTCAATACCGGGGAACCCTACATCATCGTCAACCTTGATGAAGCGTGCCGCAAGCAGCAGGTCGGCGAGGCATGGTTCGCCAATATATCGCAGGTACCGAAGCGAGCCATTTCGATGTCGGCGAGACAGATTCTCAAGGCAAGAGAAATCCTCGCCGTGGTCCCGGACCGTCGAAAAGCACAGGCAGTGAAGCTATGCTTCGAGGGAGAGATCAATCCTATGGCGCCAGCTTCGATTTTGCGGCGCCATCCTAACGCGACCGTGTATCTGGACAAGAATTCGGCTTCAATGCTGGGCCCGGAACTGCAGGCCGCGCTGAAAGCAGACTCACAGGTGACGGTGACCGAGTGACGGTCTCTTAAGAGTGGACCTCATCAAGCATCTCGGCAGCTCGCACCTGGGTCAACGTGTTCAGTGGATCTACAGCAAGCCAACTTATAGCTCCCACCAGGCACAAACCGGCAGCCACAAGGAACGAGGCCGTCCAGCCGTAGCGTACGGCGATCCAGGGAGTGAGCGAGCCAGTCAAGGCCCCGCCAAATTGCCCGCCCATATTCATAAATCCGGATACCGATCCGGCCGACGCTCCGGCAATATCCGCAGTGACCGACCAAAACGAACTCTGAGAAAAATACAGCGCACCAGCTCCGCCAGCGAGAATGACACTCGCCAGCCGTACACCCTGAACTTGTGAACCGAATGCGATGAAAATTCCCGCCACTCCCATCGCAAATGCCGCGAGGCCACATCGCCCCAGCCGCGGTCCGCGCCATTTTGTGAGTCGATCATTCACAGTCCCACCCAAGAGACAGCAGACCAGCATCGCCAGAAACGGCAGCATGGAGTAAAATGCGCTTGATTTGAGATCGAGTCCGCGCACCTTTGCGAGGTAGCGGTAGAACCAGCTGAAGAAGATCCACGCAACGTAGCCGTAACAGAAATAGCTGATAGTCACTGCCCAGACCTCCCGGCTTCGCACGACTCGCTTCCAGGGCACAAGGGCATCAGCAGGTTCTTTCGTAAGAGTTGGTGAATTATTTGTAACCGTAAGTCCGGTTTGGATGGCAGAAAGTTCTGCGGCAGACACTCGCGGGTGTTCCCCCGGATTGTCGCGAGCCGCGAAAAACCAGACTACCCCGGCAACAAATCCGATGATGGCGCAGACCCAGAACGACGAGCGCCAGCCGTGATGAATCATGAGATAGCTGATCAGAGGCGGCGAAAGGCCAGCTCCAGCACCAACGCCGGCAAAGATCCAGCCGTTGGCGATACCGCGCTCGCGCACCGGAATCCAGCGCGCAACGAACTGATTGGCCGCTGGGTAGATCACGGCTTCGCCGGCGCCGAGAAAAAACCGAACCAGTACAAATAAAAAGAGTGCGCCCCCGATGTTCGCGGGGACAAGCGCCGTCAGGGCGGTAAAGATTCCCCACCAGACAACTCCGGCAGTTAGTACGCGTCGGGGGCCAAAGCGGTCGGCAAGATAACCGCCAACCGTCTGAAACAGCGCGTACCCCACGACCAACGCGCTGAAAACCTTCCCCAGTTGGACATCCGTAAGGTGGTACGCATCAACAATCGATCCACCGGCAATGGAGATGTTGACGCGGTCGAGATAAGACACTGCACTCAGGACGAAAAGCCAGAACACCAGAAACCAGCGCACGCGCGTTGTCTTCTCCGTGGGCATCGTTTTTGTTGTCGTGCGCAGATTTAAGCTGAGTGCTCGCGCAGGATGCGCGACAATTGCTCGGCAACGATTTTGTCTTCGCCCGGCTGCAACATAAATGAGCACATGGTGAGCCCGGGGCGGCCTTCGCCGCCGCCGATGACAATTGCTGGTTTGGAATTCCGCAGCAATTTCGAAACTTGCTGCGGCTCAAGTGAGACTTTGGAATCCCACGTGATTTGCATGTGGGGTACATGATTGGCAATGTCAGGAACAAAAAACGATGTGGTCACTCCCGGAACCTTGGTCAACTCGCGCGAGACTCGCTCCAGGCGGGCCTGCCATTCTCGAGTCAGCGCGTCGTGATCTTCGCCGAGATAGAGTTCGAGCGCCTTCACCATTCCGACAATTTCTTCTTTGCCCACTTTCTGGCTGCGGCCCAGCGTGTCCTCATGCGGGCTGTTGTTCAGCAAGGCATAGGCCACGAGATCCTTACGCCCGATGAGCAGGCCCGCGCATTGCGGCCCGCGCATCGCCTTGCCGCCGCTGAAAGTAACCAGGTCATACCCCATGTTGGTGTAATCCCAAAGGTGCGAAACCGGGGGCGTGTCTGCGGCGGCATCGTTCATGCACGGAATGTTGTATTGCTTGGCCAACTTAGCCCACTCGTCCACTTTGATTTGGCCAGCGGCGTTGGCAAAGTTTGAAAAGTGCATCATGGCTGTACGGTCATTCACGGCTTGCCGAAACTGCTCGCGAGTTTCAATCTCGATCAGCTTCACGCCGGTGGAGCGCAACTGATGATCGAATGGGTTGCGATGCGATTTCTGAATGATGACTTCCGACTTCATTCCGGTCAGATCGGGAAGTTGCCGGATCAACGCTTCGTTGTTACCGGTGAGAATGCCTGCCAATCCAGATTGAATTGCCGCAGCCGCACCGGAAGTGACCAGCGCGGTGTAGCCATCGGGAAGCTTCAGCATTTCTGCAATCCGTTTCCCTGCGGCGACCTCCAGTTCTGGGACGTTCACGAAATGGCGTCCAGCCATAGCCATGACTGCCTCGAGTTCGGGATGAAGAACAGAGCCGCCAAGCATCGTCATCGTGCCTTCGCAGTTGATGACGGTGGTGACGCCCAGTTCGTCGTAGGGATTGCCGCTCTGGCCGAAACCGCTGACGGCAGTGCTCCCGCCGGACGGCGGCGTCGCGGTCGAAAAAAGCCTCCGCGGCGCAAAGACAGACGCTGCCATGGCGGCGGCTGTTCCTAGAAATCCGCGCCGATTCCACGACGATTTGAGTCGCATGAGAATCTCCTTTGCCTACTTGCGGCTGACGGCCGCGATGCAATTGATTTCCACCAGCGAATCTCCTGGCAGCGCGGCCACGGCGACAGTCGTGCGGGAGGGTCCTCCGCGAGGGAAATAGCTCCCGAATACCTTGGTCATCGCGTCCCAGTGCTCGATCTTCACCAGGAAAACATTGGTTTGGAGGACGCTGTCCATCGTCCCTCCGCCAACTTCTACGAGTTTCTTGATTTGGTCCATGACCTTGGTGGTGTGGGATTCGATGGTCCATTCTTTCTGATCGCGCGTGTCGTGCGCGCCTTGACCGGAGACATAAATCAAACCGTTATGAACAATCACCGGCATAATGACGTCTTTTTCGCTGCCGGGCTTGCCTTCCGCGTTCAGCTTACGAATGGCGTTCGCATCCTGGGCGGAACTCTGTGCCGCTCCGCGGGAGGGCAGCACTGCGGCAGTGAGCCCGAGAGCTGATAGAAGCGAACCGAATCGGATCGCAAATGTCCTTCGAGTCGAGGTCAAATTCATAGAAATGCTCCTTTCAAATTAGACTTCAATACAGAATTCCATGGGCCAGAAGATCGCCTCAGGCCCTGCTTTCAGACAGCCATCTTTCCAAGCCTGGCTTCCGTTTTACCGTTCCGATTTAACGCTGGCCATGGCGATGGAGATACAGGCGATTGATACCCAAGCTCAGCCGAGATCTTTATCCCCGCCGCCTGGATAATCGGCGCTAGCCGGCGAAGCCGCATCACCGGCATGCGGAGAGTGGGTGCAGTGATGCTGAGGCTCGCTTGCACGCTTCCCGTGTGATCCCATATCGGAGCAGCCACACATCGAATGTGCAACTCGTGCTCCTCCATGTCACACGCGTATCCATTCTTGCGGACACGGTACAACTCCGTTTTGAGCTCCTGAACATTCCCCACCGAATTTGGAGTCAGACGTTTCAAGTCGAGCTTGGGAAGAACCCGATCCCGTTCGTCTTCCGGCATATAGGCCAGCATGACCTTGCCAACGGCGGTACAGTTCAGTGGAACTGACGCGCCAATCCGTGAATGAATGCGCAGCGGTTCGGGAGAGTCCAGTTTTTCCACATACACGGCGGACAATCCGTGCCGCACGGTGAGGTGGATGGTTTCGCGGGTTTGCTGGTTCAGTTCCCGCAAATAGGGCAGGCTCAAGCGTCGGATATCAAGCTGCCCGACGGCGGCCTGTCCAATAGAAAAACATGCGATTCCGAGGTGATGGGTGCCCTCTCCATCGCGGTTCAAGAAGCCTGCAGTAACCAGGTTGGCCAGAAAGCGGTGAACCGTGCTCACGGGCAGCCGCGACAAAGCCGCCACCTGCTTCGCAGTAAGTCCCTGCGGCGATTCGCTAAAAAGATGCAGCAGCCGCAACCCACGCTGAAGAGCGGTAATGTCGTAATTACGTTTGGGACGACCGTTCATAGAGGCTGACAAAATGAAAGTGCCGAATTATCTGATGAAAATCATTTTTATGCAATGCCGAGGTTCCTTAAAGGCGGCCGAATTTCTTGACTGCTTGCACGATGGACCTTAGTTGCTCGATGACCGCATACATTGAGTGCTCTTTGTAATCCATTTGCTGCGCCAGTGTGAGCACCCCTTGTGCCTGTGCTTTCGGCACTACGGCGACGCCATCGCTATCGGCGACAACAATATCGCCAGGGTTCACGGTCACACCGTTGCACAGCACCGGGGCCTGCGCGCCGGCAAAGCGGTAGTGGTGCACAGAGGTGGAGGGGACAATTCCCGTGGCAAAAACCGCGAAGCCGATCTTGCGCAGATAGGCTACGTCTCGTACTCCGCCATCGATCACCGCTCCGGCGTAACCACGCGCGGCCATCGCGGTGCCCATCAGTCCGCCCATTCCAGCGATGTCTTCTCCGTCCTCAACCACCATCACGTACACCGAATCCGTCGAGCCTTGATCAATCGCTTCTAGCATCCCCGTCAGTGCTTCAGGATCTTTGTTGCCCTCGTCTTTTTTGAGTTGTACCGTTCGCGCATACCCCGCAAATTTGGCCGTAAAGATCGGCTGCATATGATGGCTCATGTACATCCGCTTTCCGGTAATCTGCTCAAGCGCATCGGAAACCGAGGCGACTTCCACGCGCCGGAATTGCGCGATCAGTTCGTCGTGAGTCAGAGCGTTTTCAGTCCCTGAAGTGGACTGCGCGTGCGACAGACGGACTTGGACCGCCGCTGCCGGAATCAAGATCAATGCGGCAATGATTACGAAGATGTGTTTCTTCGAATACGGGCGATAGAGATGCATTCGTTCCTCCTGTTTCTTACGTGTTCGCGGACGTTAACACTACAGCGTGCCGAACATTGCGATCGGGGTGCTTGTCGAATTTAAAGGAACCGTGCCTCGGTGGGAAGAGATTTCCATTGTGTAAGAATCACAGAAAGCCATTCCGAGGAGCCCCGCTCCATTGCGATACAATGTGGCGCGTGCAAATGCTTGCGATCCGAAAATCGCTACTTCCACTGCTCGGACTCTGTCTCCTTCTGTGGGCCTTCAACCCCTCCTTCTCGCTCGGACAACAAAATTCTTCTTCAAACCATACGAAGGTTACTCGCGAACCGGGGCGAAGCACATACAACTCTGCCTGCGCGGGGTGCCACGGACTGGATGGCCGCGGAAGCGACAAAGCTATCAACATTTCTGAAAGCGACAAAGTCCGGCATCTCTCCGATGCTCAACTGTCCGACATCATTTCAAACGGTGTACCCGGAACCGACATGCCCGCTTTTCATAGCCTTAGTGCACAGCAGACCCGCGCCGTAGTCTCGTACTTGCGGTCACTCCAGGGAAAGACTGTGGCGCAAACTCTACCCGGCAATGCGATACGCGGGAAGGAGATTTTCTTCGGCAAAGGCGAATGCTCAAGTTGCCACACGATCTCCGGGCAAGGCGGTTTCCTTGGACCCGATCTGTCTGGCTACGGAGCAAGCGCCCCAAGCAAGGCGATTCGGGGGGAGATCGTCAGGTCGCAAAGATTACCGCCCGAGGGCTACCGGCCGGCTGTGCTTACTACAAGCGCGGGTGATCGGCTAGAGGGCTTGATCCGCAACGAAGACAACTTCTCTGTTCAGTTCCAAACCAAAGATGGCGCCTTCCATTTCTTTCAGAAATCGGAATTGCGAGGTCTCGATCGTCTCCAGGGCTCTCTCATGCCAACAAACTATGGCGAGCGTCTTGGCCCGCGTGAACTCGACGATCTCGTCAGTTATTTGATGAGTGCCACTCCGAATGCGAGCAAGGCAAGAACTTCCCGCAAAGAAGAGGACGATACTGAATGAGCCTCGGGCAGAAAATTCTGCTTCAGTTCGTCGCCGTAATCTGTCTGGCGATGAGTCTTTCCGGCCAGAAAATCAGGGAGTTTAAGCTTGAGCCGCTCTCTCCGAGGTTCCTGGAACTGATTGGCGGCGGCGCGAAGCTGGAAACCGTTGCGACCGGGTTCGGCTTCACCGAAGGGCCGATGTGGGATCCAGAGGGTTTTCTCTACGTCAGCGACGAGACGATTAACAAGATTTATCGGGTGTATCCCAACGGCAAGAAGGAAGAAGTAATCGCGTTGGGCGATCCGGATGGCAACACGTTTGATCGCCGACATCGTTTGATCGATTGTGCGAGCGTCTTGAGAGCCATCATCGAGGTAACTCCGGACGGGAAATATAAGGTACTTGCAGATCACTACGACGGAAAGCGCTTCAACAGTCCGAACGATGTGATCGTGGGACCGGATAGCGCACTGTATTTCACCGATCCAACCCTCGATCTGGTTGCGGGGGAGAAGCAGGAAATCCCGTTTCAAGGCGTGTACCGGCTGGACGACACAGGAAACGTCCGCTTGCTGACCCGCGATCTGACGCAACCGAACGGCTTGGCCTTCTCCCCGGATGGCAAGAAATTTTATGTGGACGATAGCGACCAGCGAAACATTCGCGTCTACGACGTGAGTGCCGATGGAACTTTCATCAATGGGCGTATTTTCGGCGAAGAACCGGGCGGAAAGAACGACGGTGTTCCGGACGGCATTAAGGTGGATAAGAATGGCAATTTGTTTGTCACAGGGCCCAAGGGTATCTGGGTTTGGGATGCGAAGGGAAATCACCTGGGAACGATTGTTACCCCGGAACAGCCCGCCAATTTGACTTGGGGAGACAAGGACTACCGGACGCTTTACATCACGGCAACCACATCGGTATACCGTCTTCCAACAAAGACACAGGGCTTTGTGCCTTACTTAGAACACTGAAGAGTAGAGACGAGACTCATCAGTGTGGAAGCGCGAAGCTGAACACGTCGCTCCCGGCGCTAATCACGACATACTGCACCCCGTCCACCGCATAAGTCATTGGGGACGCACTGAATGATTGGCCCGTATTGAAATGCCAGAGGGGATTGCCCGTTTCCGCGTCCACCGCTTCGAAGGAATCGGTATCATCTGCAAAAAACAGCAGTCCACCTGCTGTTGTGAGAGTTCCTCCCCACGAATTGCCCCGGCCGGCCTGAGGATATCGCCAAACCTCTTTCCCGTCGGAAACAGAGAGTGCCAACAAGATTTTCTGTGAACGTTCACCGCTGGGAAATTTAGTTCCAGTGCCGTAGTAGGTCTCGCCCGGAGTGAACGGCGTCGACTTCGCGAAATAAAGGCTGCAGCTCTCCAGAGCCATCACGTAAAACAATCCGGAGTTGGGATTGTACGATGGCGAAAACCAATTCGTGGCACCAACGACGCCGGGACAAATATAGATGCCTTCCTTCGTCGGTATCCGGTCCGATAAAACGGGACGACCGGAGGCATCGATTCCTGTAGCCCAGTTCAATTTTTTTACGAAGGGGGTAGACCGCAGAAACTTACCGCTCGTGCGATCGAGGACATAGAAAAAACCGTTTCGGTCGGCTTGTACCAACAGGTGACGCGTCGTGCCATTCTCATCTGCATCGACCAACACCGGAGTTTCATTGGCATCGTAGTCGTATAGGTCGTGGGGTGTGAACTGGAAGTACCATTTCAATTTTCCCGTGTTGGCGTCGATTGCCAGGACGCAGGCGGTGTAAAGGTCATCCCCGGGCCGCGAATCCCCGACGAAATCGGGCGCGGCGTTGCTGGTGGTCCAATACAGCGTATCGAGTTCCGGGTCGTAAGTACCGGGCATCCAGGTGGTGCCACCACCGTGCAAATACGAATCTCCCGGCCAACTGTCAGAACCGAATTCCCCAGGGCCCGGGATGGTCCATAAATGCCACCTCAGTTTCCCGGTGGCCGCATCGTAGGCAGCCAGGAACCCCCGCACTCCTGAATCCCCACCAGACGTGCCGACGACTATTTCATCTTTGATGACAAGCGGAGCGCTGGTCGCGCCATAGTGCTTCACCTTGTCCGCGTATTGGACATCCCATATCAGATTTCCCGAGCGGGCATCGAGGCAGAGCAAATGGGCATCGTCGGTTTCGGAGTAGACAAAATTGTCCCAGACGGCCACGCCGCGGTTTTTGTGGGCTGCCGCATCGTCCAGCAATCCCGAACTTACGGGACGACTGTAATGCCACAGAGTCCGTCCGGTTCGGGCATCCAGCGCGAATACATCGTTCGCGGAAGTCACGTACATGACGCCGCGAATCACCACTGGAGTGGCCTCCAGCCTTTGCGAATTGCCCGGGTGAAAAACCCAGGCCGCGCGCATTTGGCGAACGTTCGCCTTGTTAATTTCGCGCAGGCTACTAAAGCGGCGTCCGGTGTAGTCTCCGTTATAAGAGGGCCAGTTCTCGCTCACGGGAGTTGTCAGCAAGTCTTCTGCCTTCACTCGTGGTGCCAAAGGCCCCGAGGTCCGTAATTCTTGTGCAATGAGCGATTGCGTACATGCGACGAGCAGGAAGAGAGTGATTGCAGCGTTCCGTTTCATATCAGTGATTGACTTGGTTGCCCACTTGAACTTCCTGAAGGGCTCCACGGTCGGTTCCGCTTTCGTCTACGAGGTGGATCGAGAGGCGTGCGGCTTTTGTTGCGGGACTAATCTCCGTGTCCAGTGAAACCGCCTTGCTTGGATCTACCTCGACAACCGGCGCAGTCCCGACACTGCGTCCGTGCTCATCGTAAAGGCGGGCGATCACACGCCCGGAATAGAAAACTCCGAATGAGCCGGACAACTTAATCTTGCCATTTTCCACGCCTGTCGCCAGCAATGGGCGTATCACAATTCCAGCGTCTGTCACGCCATGGAATTCACTTCCTGATCGCGTAGGAAACCACTCTGTCTCAAAGCTACAGCTCTCATTCGGACGCAAGCGGCACATAGGACTATTGATCTCGGCTTCGAGATAGTAAGGACTCGCATCCGGGTCAGAGCTAAGCGATGGATTGCCATCACTCTTAAGTCTAATTTCCGGACCGTTCGTCCAGAAAATGACGGAAGCCTTGCCAGGGTAAGGTTTGCTCACGTCATATTGAAAGCGCTCGACCATGGCATACTGCGTATTTCCGTCGACGACCGCCAGCCAACCTTCTGTCGAATCGAGCCACAACTCAGCAGCCATGTGAACGTAGTGTACGGCGAAAAGATTATCGTCCCTTACCGAAACTGCCGGATTTTCCGCCGGACCGAAGCGAACGTGGTAGCGGTTGAGATAACTGCTGGATCGGTTCGCCGGAGTGAAGGTCCAGAAATCAGGATTCATCTGCGCGGCGTGTTCCGCGCCCCGTGTGCCGGAAACCGAAGTGTCGTATTGCGAGACCGACTGCATTGACCATTCCAGTGTGTGGCCGGTGATGTTCTTCATGGACGCATGAAATCGGATGCGCGGCGAATCCGCACCCAATTGAATGGTCCGGATGAATTGAATGCCAGTCTGCGGGTCAGAGGGCCCCGTCAATTCGATCTCACAACTCTGCCCTTCCGAAAGCTTTCGAAAGGTGAACGGCCCATCGTCTAACAAGTCAGAGTCGCCAGCCCAATGTTGTTCATCGTTGTTTCCCTCGGGCAAAAGCCAGAGCTTGTCGCCGCCGTAATTGAACCACTGACTGGAACTCGGGGGGAAGTACTGGCCAGCGAATTTAGGATTTACGAACAGGTAAGGGTGTCCGGCAAAGATCACTTGCATCAGCCGGCCACCGTTCTGCGGCACGACAATCAACTGGAGCCATTGGTTCGAGAGTTGCTGCGCATGCCAGCCCTTATATTCGACCGCGTCGACGCGGCAGACTGTACTTTTCGGCGGATTTGATTGAGCGAATGCCGGGGAGAAGCTCAACGTCGCCACGATGGCGAGTACAACAAATCCCACCCAGACGATTCGCAGTCGATCCAAGCGCATAGCATGAAGTGTCATGATCGCTCTTCCATGGGGACAACGGCTGCGCGGTTGAGAGTAGCACGCAGAACTTCCTCGCAAAACCTCGATTGCAAACAAAACGAATCCTAATAAAACGAAAGATTCCGATTTGCGTCAAGCAGATTCTGTGGTATACCAGCGTTCGCAAGCGGACAGAAATTGTGAGCATACCTCTCAGGGGAAAGAACTGCAGGATCTTGCTGCTCCTGCTACTGGTCTCGGATCTCGCGGCCCAAGATCGGAATGTCGACGCCACTTGGCTGCATCGATATCTGCCGAGTCTGGGCGAGACGAAAACCGATCTATCCTCGGGAACCTGCCACTACAAGCCAATCTTCGGAGCAGGTGATGCGGACAATCGAATCCTGCGAAGTGTGTCTCGTTTCGCGGAAGTTTCGGTTGACGCTCAGGGCAAGTGTCAAGATGTTCTGTACGACCGTGAAGAAGAGATTGATTTTGTTCTGCAGGGCACGGGCACTCTGCAATATGGCGACGAGACGCATCCCCTGCGTGCGAACGATTTCGTGTACCTGGCTCCCGGTGTCAAGCATTCGATCGCCAACAATTCCAGTCAGGGCTTGCGAGTCCTGGTTATGGGCTTCAAGATTCCGTCCCGCAGCGCGCTTAGCGCATCCTCTCAACATCCCAGAATCATCAATCTGAACGACGTGAAAGAGGAAACTGTCGAAGGTCACCCAACTTCAGTCCTCTACAAACTGCTGGTCGGTCCACGCGGCGGGAAGCGTGACGCGATCGATGAGGCGTACGTAGTGACCAGCTTTTTCTGGATGAACTTCGAGCCCGGGTGTACAAACTTGCCGCATCACCACGAAACCGCGGAAGAAATCTATCTAGTGGTTGAGGGTCAGGGTGAAATGGTCGCAGGAAGCGGAATCGATGGAGTTGAAGGCCGCTATCCGGCCAAAGCCGGAGATGCTTACTACTTCCGCCCAAACTGTACGGTGGGGTTCTACAACCAGAACAAGCCGGGAGCCAAGGCCTACATCCTCGCCGTACGATCGCGGATTCCGTTGAGCGGTGAGGAAGATTAGATCCTCCCCGTTTCACCCTAGCTACTCACCAAGATTGATCGAAGTTGGCACAACTGAAACTTTTTCGTCAGGAGGCATTGATGCAGATCCGGAATTCCAGCCGGCGATCATTCGTAAAACTAGTGGCGGCCGCTCCCCTGCTTGGCCAGATTACTGCGCGCGACCTGTACGCACAAGCTGCTTCCGCCGTCGGCAGGGATCCGCGGGAGAATGTGTATACGCGCCTTGGGGTGAAGACAGTCATCAATTGCCGCGGCACCTGGACCTATCTCAGCGGGTCACTGGAGTTTCCCGAAGTTCGTCAAGCGCAGGTGGAGGCAGCGCAGCATTTCGTCAACATGCTCGAACTGCAGCGTGCCGTCGGCAAGCGGTTGGCAGAGCTGACGGGTGCCGAATCCGGCATCGTCACTTCCGGGGCTGCGGGCGCCATGGCGGCTGCAACCGCCGGATGCATGGCCGGGACCGATGACAAGTACATCTGGCAGCTTCCGGACACAACCGGCCTAAAACATGAAGTGATCATGGTCGGCGGCCGGAGCGCCTTCGACAGCGCCATCCGACTCACCGGCGCCAAGTTGGTTCTGACGTATTCGCCGGAAGAGCTCGCCAACGCCATCAACGATAAAACCGCGATGATCTACACCACCGATCTCGGCGACAAACTTCAAAAGGAACACTCTATTGCGAAAGACCACAAGATTCCTATGTTGCTGGACGATGCTGCCGGAATTCCCCCGGCCGACAACGCCAAGCTTTACGCCCGCATGGGCCTCGACCTCTACTGCTTTTCGGGTGGAAAAGGACTCTCCGGTCCGCAGTGCAGCGGCTTGCTCTTGGGACGCAAGGACCTGATCGAAGCCGCGCTGCTCAATTGCAGTCCAAGGGAGGGCGCCGTGTGCCGCCCGATGAAAGTTGGGAAAGAGGAAATCATCGGGTGTTTGACGGCGCTCGAGACGTGGCTGAAGCTGGACGAGAAGAAGCTTTACGCCGAATGGAATGGCCGCATCGATCGCATTCGAAAGCTGGTGGAGACCGTTCCCGCCGTCAAGACCGATACCTACACTCCCGATGATGGAAATCGTTATCCGACGCTGAAGATTTCTTGGGATCAGCAGGCCTGGGGCTTCAGTATTTCCGATTGCGTACGCGAGTTGCGGGCCGGCGATCCAGTCATCGAAGTTCTTGGGGCGGATAATCCCAGCTTGGTCAGAGCCGTCCGCGAGGGAAATCCTAACCACAAAGAGCCCAAAGGCCCCGACCACATCGAGTTGGTCTCAATGACTATCAAGCCAGGGGAGGAAATCATAGTTGGGCAGAGGCTAAGGGCCATTCTGGGCGCTGCGCAGAAGAAGGCGGCAGCCTGAGACGCGAGGGTGTCTTGAGAAGAATTCATCCGAATCCTTTGCGACTGTTAGCGGTGGCTGTTTTGCTTTCGTCGACGCTCACGGCGCAACAGCATCTGTCCCCCGTCGTTCTGGGACAATCCGCTGCTCCAGAGAATCGTGTCTACTCACCTGGTGTGGACGCCGGAGACTACCTCTACATTTCCGGGCAGGGGCCTCGTCGCCCGGACGGAAGTTTACCGCCGACGTTTAAGGAACAAGCGAGACAGGCACTGGATAACGTGAAAGCGGTCGTCGAATCTGCACGATTGACCATTGAGCATGTGGTCTACACACAGGTGTATCTGGAAGACATCAGCAAATGTGACGAAATGAATCAGGTGTTCTCTGAGTATTTTGGGAAGACCCCGCCGGCACGTGCCGTGTTGGGAGTTTCTCGACTTCCCGCGTCTCCCATTCAGATCAGCGCTGTTGCAGTTCGCAGTTTGGCAGATAAGAAGGCCGTCTATCCGGCGAATTACAAATCGAACGATCCGGCACCGCCCGGGATGCTTACTCATGACAGGCTTTTCGTCTCAAGCATGCCCGGCAGCGATCCTGTCAGCGGCAAAGTTCCGGATGATACGGCAGCACAAGTAGATCTGGCGCTCGACCGAGTCGAGGCGGTCGCCAAGGCGGCGGGCCTCGAACTCCGCAATATGGTTTTCGTAAACCCATATCTGACGCCGGATGTTCCGATGCGCGTTATGAATGAGCACTATGCCCGGCGGTTTGAGTTCGGGAACACTCCAGCTCGGGCCACAATCGAAGTGTCGAGTCTTCCGGGTGGCGCACACATCGAGTACACCGGCGTTGCTGTGCGAGATATCACGCGGCGCAAAGCCGTGCGTCCGAAAAACATGCCGCCCAGTCCCACCGCGAGTCCATGTGTTTTTGCTGGTGACACTCTGTATTGCTCAGCGAAAGACGGCTTTATTCCCGGACCGCACGGCGGCGTGTACGCGACCAGCACACAGCACCAACTTCGCCAGACCATGCGTAATCAACTGGACAACCTTGAAGAAGCGGAAATGACCTTCAATCAGGTTGTGGCCACAAATGTTTATCTCGACGATCTGTCAGACCTCAATGTTTTCGATGAGGTGTACGGTCAATATTTCGGGTCGCCACCGGCGCGAAGCGTGGTCCAGCAAATCGCACCCACCGAGCGCAAGCCGGATAAGGACGATCAATTCCCCGGATTGGAACAGGTCTCACTCATTGCCGTCCGGAGTCGCCCGAAGCGTTGAAGTTCGCGACACAATTAGAAATTTTTTCTTACCGCCGCCATCGTTTAGGAAATATCACCAGATGAAAATACATTTCATCTTGACTGTCCGCATGCTTCTGAGTAATTTATGGGACACTTTCGCGTCAAGCTCGGGGATGTTCCCAGAACAGTGCCGGGAATGGAAGCAATCTGAATGCCGCGATTAACCGGGTATGGAGTCATGAGTCAAGTAGTGGCGGGTCTGTAGAAGGGGAATACCAAAAGCAGGGTCATTGGGCAGGCATGTCGAGGGAGACCGCCGCCCCTGGAGATGGTGATGAGAAACGGTCAAAGGTTCTTCGCTCCGATTTTCCTCATCGTGACATTGTTTTTGGCTCCGGGCATTCTGCTCGCGGATGTGACCGGCTCGGTCGCGGGCGTGGTCCATGATCGTGCACAAGCGGTCGTAGTTGGCGCTAAGGTCAGTATCATTAATATACAAACCAATCTCAGCCAGCAAGTCACTTCGGCTGCCGATGGCTCCTTCCACTTCCTGGCCTTGCCTGCCGGGAGCTACAAGGTCACCGCAACTGCTCCTGGTTTCCGAGCCTACACGGGGACGGACATCACGGTGCAGGTGAACGATCAACTCCACCTTGACATCAGGCTGGATGTCGGCGCGGTAGCGGAGCATGTCGACGTTGCTGCGGACGTGGAACGCGTAGAAACCGAGAGTACGCAATTAGGGGACGTTATCGATTCGAAGAAGATGCTCGCTCTGCCGCTGAATGGCCGCAGCTACCTTGACCTGCTGGGCTTGCAGGCGGGGGTGGCGCCGGGCGGGTCCGTGACGATCGGTGGCACATCCGGAACGGGCGCAAGGCCGGTCTCCGGTTACATTGATAACGCTGGCAATGTCTCAGTGAATGGCCAGCGCGAGACAGCCAACGCGTTTCTGGTGAACGGGGGCGACGTCAGCGAGGGACGAAACCTGGGCGCCGGCCTGGTCCCGAATCTTGATTCAGTCGAGGAATTTCGCCTGATTACTAACAGCTTCGACGCGGAATACGGAAAGTTCAGCGGCGCGGTGATGAATGCGATCACCAAGTCGGGCACCAACGGCTTCCATGGTGATCTGTTCGAGTTCCTGCGCAACGACAAGATGGATGCTCGGAATTTCTTCACGACCCAAAAGTCCGAACTGCGGCGCAATCAATTCGGAGGCGTGGCGGGAGGCCCCTTCTGGAAGGACAAGCTATTCTGGTTCACGGATTACCAAGGGACCAGACAGGTGCAAGGCGCAGAAACCGGCATCGTTAACCTGCCGCCCGCTGCCCAGTTTCAGGGCAACTTCGGGCCTGGAGTATTAACCGGCACAGTCGATGGCGGGCCCGGTGGCTCCGGCAGTTGTCCCCCGGGGGTCCAGCCCTGCACCGACTGGCCCACACGGCTATCACAGCGGTTGGGCTATGCGGTGACCAGCGGAGAGCCGTACTGGACTGCTGGCTGCAACACTCCGCAGGATGCTCTGAATGGCGTGTGCGTGTTTCCAGGCGGCCAGATTCCGCAAAACGCTTGGTCGCCAGCAGCGATTGGAACTATCAAGTACATTCCCCAACCCAACATCGATCCCGTCCTAGGTACGTATTCCGACAATAGCCAAAGAAATACCGTTACGGATAACAAGATCGGAGAGCGGATCGACTTCAACAATCGCAAGACGGGCAACTGGTCGTTCTATTACCACTTTGACGATTCGACCGTTCTCAGCGCCTTGCCGCAAGGCGGCGCCACCGTGCCAGGATTCCCCTCGCAGACGCCCACTCGCGCCCAAGAGTTCGTCATCAGTAACACCAAGGTTATCGGACCTACCGCGGTCAACGAGGCGCGGGCGACCTTCTTCCGCACGGCTACCCACTTGAACAACCCGACGGGTGGAAAAGCGTCGCTCTCCTCTTTGGGCTTCGTGACCGGCGCCGGTACCCTCGGAATTATCCCGGATGCTACTCCCGGATATCCTGAGTATGTGCCCCAACTCTATTTCAACAACTTCGGCATCGGCGCACCCTCTCTGATCACGTTTCAGCCCAACAACACCTACACCGTATCGGATGGGTTTTCCAAGGTAGTGGGCAGGCATACGCTTAAGTTCGGGGGAGAATTCCGTTACCTGCAGGTGAACGAACGCAACTTAGCCAGCCAAGACGGGGCATTTGTCTTCGATGGCACGGTGACCGGCGTCGATTTCGCCGATTACCTTCTTGGAGCGCCTACAGGAGCAGGGGGTGGCTACACCCAGGCGGCGTTACAACTCTTGGATTCTCGCACGCGCTATGGTGGCGCATACGCCCAAGACACCTGGAAAGCAACGCCCAACCTTACGCTGAACCTCGGTTTGCGCTGGGAAGTAAGCATGCCCTGGTATGACACGCAGGGCAAGATCCAGACTTGGGTTCCGGGAAAGCAGTCGGTGGTCTTTCCGGGTTCCCCCACGGGTCTTGTATTTCCGGGCGATCCCGGCATCCCCAAGACGCTCGCCCCCACCCGATACAACAATTTCGGGCCGCGCCTCGGCCTTGCCTACTCTCCGAGCTTTAGCGACGGAGTCTTGGGCAAGGTCTTTGGCGGTCCGGGAAAGACCAGTATTCGCGCAGCCTTCGGGATGTACTACACGTCAGTGGAAGATCTGAACCTGTTTTACGAGGTGGCCGATGCTCCCTTTGGCTTGTACTGGACCAGTCCGGGTTCCGTTTTGTTTGAGGAACCTTTTCGAAATCGGGGGAACGGAGGCACCGACAACGGTGGGGGACAACGCTTCCCGTTCACCGTCCCGATTCCGGGCAGCCCGGCAAATAAGACGCTGAGTTTCGCGGTATACGAGCCAATGTCCTATTTCCCCGGATACGACATTCATAACCGGCTGCCGTACGCCGAGCACTTCAATTTCTCGATCCAGCGCGAGCTGACCAGATCGACTGTGCTGACGCTGGCTTACGTTGGAACTGAAGGTCACAGGCTCATAACTCAACAGGAAGCCAACCCGGGCAATGCAGCTTTCTGCATGCAAATGACTGCGCAGGGCTATAGCGACGTCTCGAGCGGCGCCCCCGGGTGCGGACCCAATGCCGAGCAGGATACGTTCCAGCTTGGCAACGGCCCGTTGGTCTACAGCACTAGGAATACCCTGCTCAACCCGAATTACTGTCCTGAGGCGAACAGCTTGTGCTTCGGCTACGGCAATACCTTTACCCACCTCACCGCGAATTCGATCTACAACGCCGGGCAGGTGACGGTGGAACGCAAAGCCGGAGATGTAACCTTGCTCGCTGCTTACACGCTGGCCAAAGGTCTGGATAATTCATCAGGGTTTAACGATTTAGTCAATTTTGCCAACCCAAAGCTGAGCCGTGGCCTGTCGTCGACTGACGTGCACCACAATTTCGTGGTCAGTTACGTCTGGGCCATACCCTTTGATCGGGCCTTCGGGCGCTTGCCGAAAAGGCTGACGAAAGGCTGGCAAGTCCAGGGCATTACCCGATTCGCGACGGGATTTCCGATCCAGATGGGTCAGGGGAATCCCATCGACCCCTCTCAACCAAACGCCACGCAACTGTGTCCGGGGTTGGCGCTGGCCACACCGGAGCCATGCGTGGGAGACAGCTCGCTTGCTGGCAGCCCCTCCACCGATATGCCGAATCTCGTGGGACCAATTCACAAACGCAACCCTCGCAATACCCCTGGCACGTTCACATATTTTGACCAGAGCGCCTTTGTCGCGACTAACTGCTTTTTCACTGGGACCACCCCAAGCCCTGACTGTGGCACTTTCGGCACCGCTAATCGGCGATTCTTCCACGGCCCGGGCTTCAACAATACCGATTTCGGAATACAGAAGATCATCCCGGTCACCGAAGGCAAGTCGTTCGAGATTCGGGCTGAATTCTTCAATATTTTCAACCACGCGCAATTCACGAATCCGAGCGGGGACATCAGCAGCAGCAGCTTCGGAAATGTCACCAACGCCCGTGATCCGCGCATTGGCCAAGTCAGTGCGAAGTTTATCTGGTGAAGCGCTCACGTAATCATGCGGGCGGGGCTCGAAGCCTCGTCCGCCATTTTTTTGCCTGTGTTGCAATCACTCCAAGGGAAGAACTCCCGCCGGACTAGAGGTGCTAGGCTGTGGTCATGAAGGGTTCCCGGGTTTTGGCGCTCTTGATGGCAGCATCTTGTTTTGCGCAAACGGCAGCGACCTACCGGCGCGACGCAACCGAGTTTGCCCGCCAAAAATCATGGGATCAAGCAATCGCCAGCTATCGCAAGGCGCTGCAGGTCGAGCCCAACGATGCCCTCACTCGCTACGACTTAGCCCTTGCTCTTAAATACAAAGGTGAAGCGAAGCAGGCCGTTGACGAGTTCGAAGCTGCGCTGCGCCTAAAACCGAAATGGGGCGATGCCCAGTACGGATTGGGTGCCGCCTTCTACGATCTTCACGACCTGCCTGCCGCCGCAAAGGAACTGCAGGCTGCCATTGGGCTCGCCCCCACAAACGCCGCGGCACATCGACTGCTGGCGCGCATTTATCTGGAGCAGAGCAATCCTTCGTCCGCCAAGACTGAACTTCAGCGAGCGATCGCATTGAAGCCGTCAGCCGAACTTTACACTGAATTGGGGCTGACCGAAGGACAGCTTGCCAATCTTCCCGGTGCAGCGGCCGCGTTTCGCCGCGCCCTCCAGTTGAATCCGCGGCTTACGACGGCATACATGCTTCTGGGTGTGACGCTGCGCCGCCAAGGCGATCACGCTGGCGCGTTAGCGGAATTCCGCAAAGCGGTGGCTGTCGATCCTAGTGATCCCCGAGCACAATTCAATCTTGGAAAGGAACTGAAGGCTGGCGGCGACTTGGTAGGCGCCATCGCGGCCTTCCAACGCGGCATCGAGCTGAAACCTGACTACGAAGACGCGCATTACAACCTCGGCATCGCTCTGCGTGACCAGGGCCAGCGGGAAGCGGGCCAAAAGGAATTGAACGAGATCAACGGGCTACGGCGGTTCCGTGCGCGACTGGCGGAGGCGAAATTGCTGACCCTTCAGGGCGTAGGCGCACTACAGGACGAAAAACTCAACGACGCTCTTGGTTTCTTTCAAAAGGCCATTGAGAAGGGCCCCGAACTGCCGACCGGCTACTACTACTTGGGTCTCACGTGGGAGCGCAAGGGGGACGCCGAGCAGGCTCTGACAGCGTTCGAGAAAGCACTGGAGCTGAAGCCGGACTACGCACAGGCCCACTCGAGCCTCGGCCTGCTGTATTGGCGTCAGAACGAGCACACGCACGCGCTCAAGGAATTGCGGCAGGCAACCATGTGCGATCCCGACATGGCGGAGGCGCACTATGACCTCGGTTTGGCCCTGGCGCAATCGAGCAAATTGGACGAAGGCATCAGCGAACTGAAAGAAGCCATCAGTCTCAATTCGGAGTACACCGATGCGCGGGTTCAGCTGGGATTGGCGCTCAGCCAGAAAAATGACACTACCAGCGCTGCAAATGTATTCCGTGAGCTCGTGCGACGCGATCCGAACTTCGCGGAGGGTCACAACAATCTCGGATTAGTGTTGTTGCAGGCTGGCAACGTTCGGGGGGCGGAGAAAGAGTTTGCAGATGCGGTGCGTCTTAAGCCACGCTATGCCGAAGCGTACTACAACCTCGCCTTGGCGTTGCGCCAGGAAGGCAAGAATGCGGAGGCACAGCACGAGTTCGAAAAGGCGTACGAGCTCGCGCCGGAGCTGAAGAGCCTGCCACTCCCTTAACCGGGAAAACACCTCCTCAATGCGCGGTTTTGCCCCGAACCGCGGTCAGCGAAACTAATGGGAACGGATAGAACAGCAGAGGTCCAAACCTCAAGACCCAGGCCGGACGCACCCAATGCTCGTGCCAACACAGCTGCTGGAGCGGAACTCAAACGGCGTTCCCTGCTCCAGACCTCATGCCCGCAGAAACCAAAAAGGACCGAGGACTCCCATTCGGATTGGTACAGCATGGGGGCACTTCAGTACCACGCTAAGGCGTCGATCACCGCGAAGACAGGTAGACGCCTGGTTCCCGGGTTTCGGCCGATAGAAATTCGGCGCGCCTTCTCAGTTACTTCCATTTACCGGCACCTTCGACGATGGTGATGTACCGGTCGATCGGAAGGTCGGCAATACGCTCGATTTTGCCGCTGGGTTGCGGCCACTGTATTTCCACCCAGTCGAACTTCGTACGTTTGCCGATTCCCAATACCATGCGCGGGTCGTGAGACGACAGAAAACTGCCTCCGCCGACCTTCATTCGCTGTTGCTTCAAATCTCCGGACTGATAGGTAATCCGCGCACCAACGGCACCGGGATTCGATTTCTTCCCGACCAGATTGATGCCCAGCCAATGATTCTGCCTTCCAACAGCATTGCGCAGTAATATAGGTGGCCCATCGTTGTTTGCCACCAAGACATCGATTCCGCCATCATTGTCGAAATCCCCGATCGCCATTCCACGAGCTGACAAAGGTTTCGCGAAAACCGGACCGCTCTGGGAACTGACGTTCTGGAAGCCCTTGCCGGTGTTATGGAAGAGCATAAGCGGCTCCTGATACTTGACCTGACTGTGTAGACTCTCGATAAGGTCGTCGGGATTGCCGTTCGCAAGAAACAGGTCCAGATTCCCGTCATTGTCATAGTCGAAGAACTTCAGCCCCCAACCGCTCATGAGCCGTGTCGCCATCCCGATTCCGGTAGGCCCCGCCTGATCGTCGAATGTCTCATCGTGATTGTTCTGATAAATGGAGAAGCGCTCCAAATCGATGTTGGCGACGAACAGATCCATCCAACCGTCCTGGTTGAAATCTGCGGAATCCAGACCCATGCCAGACCGAGCCCGGCCGTCAGTGCTGTAAGCCACTCCCGCAAAGGTGCCATTTTCTTCAAAGCGACCTTTTCCACGGTTCATGAAAATGAAGTTCGGCACCGTGTCATTGCTGACAAACAGATCGAGTAGGCCGTCGTTGTTGAGGTCCGTCGCCACCACGCCCCATCCTTTCCCGGAAGAGTTGGCGATCCCGGAACTCTTGCTGACATCGGTGAACGTCCCGTCCCCATTGTTGTGAAAGAGCCAGCTCGACATGGACTTATACAGGCGTGGAATGCAGTAACCGTGCTTCCCTTCTTCGCCGGGGCCACACGACTTATTCAACGCTTTCGAGAATTCGACAAATTGGCAGACGAACAGGTCCAGCCTGCCATCGTTGTCATAGTCAAACCAGACAGCACTGGATGACCATCCCGGCGCTGCCACGCCGGCTTTCTCCGTCACATCGGTGAACGTTCCGTCCCCGTTATTGTGATAGAGGATGCTTTTGCCATATTGCGTGACATAGATATCGGGGAACCCGTCACCATCGTAGTCGCCAACGGCTACTCCTTGACCGTATCCCCCCCCAGGAACTCGAGCTTTCTCCGTGACATCGGTAAAAGTGCCGTCCCGATTGTTGTGATAAAGGGCATTCCGCAATGGCGGATTGGGATCATAGAAGTCGCACTTCCCACTATTGACTAGGTAAATGTCCATCCATCCATCATTGTCGTAATCAAGGAAGGCACAGCCCGGCCCGGTCGTTTCAGGAAGAAATCTTTCGGGGGACCTTCCAGAAGTGTGGGTCCAGCGAATACCGCTCTTATCTGGCGGAATTTCTTCAAACGGATAATTCGGATCTGCGATCGCGCGAAGCGGATACGGCAGTCCGCTGAGGGCGAGAACTCCTGCCGCATTTCTGAGGAAGTCCCGACGGGAACCTAAGAACTTAGAACGGTTTTTCTGTGCAGAGTACCTGTTCACTGCTTCTCGGGTATGTAGAAAGAGTTGTGCTGACTAATTCGGGTTTTGCGGCTGAGCGTCCTGCTGCCCTTGTCCCGCATCGCCTTTCTGTGTCATCTGCCGGTGAATCGCAAATTCTTTCTCTGCCTCTTCTTTGCGTCCCGCACGAGTCAGTGCGGTTGCAAGATTATAGTGCGCGCCTGGATTCCGTGGCTCCAGCTTGACGGCGGTCTGAAGAGGTGGAATCGCGTCCGAAAATCGTTTGGCGGACAGCAACGCGGCGCCGAGCCCGAGAAATGCGTCGCCGAATCCGGCATCCAGTTCGGTGGCACGGGAGAAATGATGAATGGCATCATCCCACTGACTGTCTTGGCGCGCCATTTCGCCGAGCACATATTCGGCGCCGGCATTGGAAGGATCAATCTTGAGTTCCGCCTGGAACTCTCTCTTTGCATCTTCGCCAGCGGTCGGGCCTGCGTCGGGTTTGGAAAGCAGCAGCCGCCCAAGAAGAAAATGGATTCCGGACAGCTGGGGATTCTGAGCCAGGATGGCTTTGTACTCCTTCTCCGCCGCATCCCATTTGCCTTGCGCTTCGAGGGCTTCGGCGTCGAGTTTGTGCCCCTCGATTGAGTTCGGAGCCGTCATCGCCAGTTGCTGAGCGGCTTTGGTGGAAAGATCCGAGTAGGTGTGGACGGAAAGGAAGAGGACCTCAGGATCGTTAGGAAATTCGCGGTTCAGCATCTGCAGGAAGTCGACCGCTGCGCCGGTTTGATTGATCAACATGGCGCACCGCACACCTGCAAACGCTGCTGTGCGCCTTACGGTCTTATCGGTACCGGGTTGCGACGCTCTCTTCAGAGCTGGCAATGCCTCTTCGCAACGTCCATTCTGCGCGAGCTTGATGGCGCGTTGCGGAGCTAATGGTGCAGATTTGGCCGCTTGGCCGAACACTTCGGCAACCGCCAGCAACGCCATGAATAAAACGAAACCTTGGGATTCAAACATAAAAAAGGGGCAGATGTTGGAAGAACATCTGCCCCATCATATCAGCGGGCTCAATAGTAAAGCTTGAGCGCAAACTGGATGTTTCGCGGACTCGATGATGTGCTAACTACACCCATCGTACCGCCGCAGCAGGACGAGTTGGGGGTATACAAGTTTACGTGGTTGAATGCGTTCAGGAAGTCGCCTCGGAACTGCAGCCTCACTCTCTCGGTGATTGGGAAGTTCTTCTGCAGACTCAGATCGATATCCGCATAGCCGGGTCCGACTACGGGTCCCTGCGCCGGACAAGTTCCGAATACGTTCGCAGGATCGGTATATGGGGTTGAGTCGAACCACTGATAGCCGGCAAAAGCGCCGCTGCTCGGGTCGAAGTACTTCTTCCGTCCGAAGGTTCTACCAGCGCCGGAGCCGCAATCCGGGCGTAATCCGCGGCTACCTGTACCAGCGGAATCACCGTTAGCGAAGTTGAAGTCATACAGCGCCACCGGGAATCCGGAGTGCACCGAGATGATTGGGTTGACGGACCACCCGCCGGCCACTCCGTTTACGACAGCATTCGACGCGCCGCCCCAGCGTTTTCCGTGACCGAATGGAATCTCGTAGGTCGCATAGGCGGACAGCACATTCTTGGAATCGAAGAAGCAGTTCGCCCAATCCGCTCTGGGGTCATAGAGGTTCTGATAGTACGGGTTGGCCGGAGCCGCCTGCGCGCCCCAGTTGCCGTAATAGCCGCTGTTGTCGGTTCTGCAGCGTGAGAAGGTATACGCCACCTGGTATTGCAAGCCGTTAGAATAGCGCTTCTGCAGCACTGCCTGCAGCGCGTGATAGTTGGAGCTTCCCGTCGAGGCCGTACCCGAAATCTGGGAGATGTCCTTCTGGAAGGCTGGATTTTGGCCGAAGTAAATACTCGGGCACAGGGTCCCGGGGGCTGTAACACAACCAGCTTCACCGTTCAAACGCTCCTGCAGATACGGTGTTGGAACCATCTCATGTATTCCATGCTGACCCACGTAGCCAGCCTGGACCGTCATTGAGTTGGAAAGTTGTTGTTGCCAAGTGAAATTCCACTGGTAGGTAATCGCAGGTTGCACATGCGGATCCCAGACGCGAACCAGCGAGGCGGCAAAGGGATCAGAGGTTGAGCCACCGGCTATGATTCCCTGTCCCGTAGTCGTACCAGGAAGCGCGACTCTAGTTTCCGCAGGAGTAAACGGAGGATTGATCGGGAGGCGCAAGTTCGTCCCCGTACCTTCCAGATAGGAGGAGATACTGAACGCCGACCGGATGACAGACTTCCCGCCCAGAGCGCCTGGAGTCCAAGCCAAGCCAATCCGAGGCTGAAAATCCTTCCCACCGTAGGTGCCATTGTAGAGGCCGGCACTGCCTTTTCTACAGGTTGTGGGTGCCGTCCCAAGATTTACGATAGAGCAATTTGGCGCGATGACCTGCCCAGTGAGCAAGTCGAAGTTGTCTTGGCGGTTGTTTTCTTCCACCCAAGGGGTGTGCGCCTCATAGCGTAGTCCCAGATTGACGGTCAGGTGCTCGCTAGCCCTCCAGTCGTCCTGGAGATATACCCCAAAGATACTGGCTCGTTGTCCCCACTCTCCACCAGAGATGCCTCTGTCAACCAGATCGGTTTTACCGAGGTAGAAATCTGCTCCGCCGTACCCTCCATGCCCGGCAGGATTCTCAGTATATAGCCCACTGAATCGGATTTCACCGAGGGCGCCATTGTTGCCGGTGTAGAACGTGTTGATGCGGTCGCGCCAAAACTCGAAGCCGGTGTGGAACACATGGCGGTTGTGTGTAACAACTACCGCGTCGGATGCTTGGATTACTGCGTCCTGAAATTTCTGCTCGATCCAACGGTCGCCAACGTTGGTGAGCGGTCCGCTGTTTGTGTCGAAATTCAGGAACAGCAGCCCCGGCCGGTTGGCATTCGCACCGGCGATGCCAAGATCGGTTCCCGCGGCGGCGGCGGCACTACTAAATGTCGGTCCATTGTGCAAGCGAACGTGATTGATCCCGAAACGCACGTCGTTCAGTAGAGTTGGACTGAAGGTGTGGCTCCAATCTACCGCGATGTTCTCAATCGGAGCATCCGAAAAACCGCCTGGCAGCAGAGCAAAAGACTTCGTCGTCGGGTTGTGCTGTTTGGCGTGGGAGTAGCGGCCGGAAAGGTGATCATTCGAGCTCGCGTTGAAGTCGATCTTTATGTCGTACTGGTTGGTATTGAATGCCTGAACCTGGGTGTAAGTCGCATTATTCTGAAGACCCGCGCCAGTCGGGGACAGGTACAGAGATGACGAGAAGAGCTTCTGAGCGACCGGATCGATTGGCTCTGTGATCACGTTGTTCAGGAAGGCCGGGTTTCCGGCGACGAAGGGATCGTAGAGCTGGTTTGTGATATTGCCCTTGCTGTCCCTATCATTACAAATTCCTGCTGTGAATCCACTGTTGCAAATATCTCCGAAGTTTCCCCCTCGCTCGGCGGCCGTGAACACACCTACCTTCTGCGTGCTAGACGGGTGATCGAAGCGCTGGGACTGCCAATCAAAGAAGAAAAACAGTTTGTTCTTGACGATCGGGCCGCCAATCGTGCCCCCGAACATGTTCCAGCGGAGTTTATCTTTGGGGAGCGCTTGGCCTGGCCCCAGGAACCCATTCTCCCACTTGTTTGCGTTCAACTTATCGTTGCGGAAGAATTCCCACAAGGCGCCGTGGAACGCATTCGTCCCCGACTTGATGGTTGCGTTGACAATGCCGCCCTGATAGTTGCCGAACTCGGCGGGTGCGTTCTGGGTGATGAGATTGAATTCCTCAATCGCGTCCGGCGCTGGCGTATAGCCCACGAGGTTATCCGAGACTTGGTTGTTGTCTACGCCATCGAGAACGAAATTATTGGCCTGCTCGCGGTTCCCGTTGATGTAAGGGCGTCCGCCGCTTGCCGTGTTGTCGCCGTTGTTAAAGCTGTCCGGGTTCGGTGTAACGGACCCAGGTGCCAGTAGCGTCAACTGAACATAGTTGCGGGAGGCTAGGGGCAGCCGTTCGTTGGTGTTCGCGTCGATGACGGTGTCGACGGAGGTGCTCTCCGTCTTCAGGATCGGTGCGGCACCTGTGACTTCCACTCTTTCCGAAACCTGTCCCACTTTCATCTGCACGTCGACACGTGCCGTCTGGTTGAGCACCAACGTGAACGCCGCGTGCACCGCCGTTTGGAATCCCGAAGCGGTCACCTTCAGTTCGTAAGTTCCGACGGGAATGCGATTGACGTTGTACGCGCCCGAGTCGTTGGTCTCGCTTTCATAGACCGTGCCTCGATCTTTATCCGTGGCGGTGACCTTCGCGCCCTTGATCGGCGCGCCGCTTGGGTCTGCAACGGTTCCCACGATGGCGGCGGTTACCTCTTGGCTCAGCGCAAATTGGGACACGCCGATTACACCCACCAGCAAGAGTAAGCAGCAAAACACAGTTGACGGTCGTCTCATCACAGCCCTCCTCAGAACCCGAACACGAGTGATGGGGTTATGCTATATAGCGGACGGTTAACCGTCGTCAAGAAAAAAATGCAATCGCCAGCCATTTTTTTAATGGATTTGTACTAGTCGAAAAAGAGGTTGATGCGGGTCGTAAACTTCCAGCCATGGAATCGATCAAGTTGGCGATCACTACAGAAGACCCTTAAACCCCCATGAAATGATGGCCTTAGCAAAGAAAAATCAGTTGAGTTCACGTTTTGTCCTTGACTTCTCAGAGCCAACAGCTCCGGCCGGATTGACCTCATAGGGTTAACTACACGAGAGGACGCCCGACGCAGTTTTCTATTGGAGCCCTAGAGCACTTTGTAGTATGGTCAGCTTTTCCTAGGAACGTACATGCCACAACTCCGGAAAAACGGACTGCCCGCTTACAAGCGAATTCAGGGCACAATTGTCAAACGACTCGAATCGGGACAGTTAAAACCCGGTGACATTGTCGATTCCGAGCGCGAACTGGCGAAGATTCATGGGGTAAGCCTGATGACTGCTCGCCACGCACTCGCCGGACTTGAGCGCGAGGGGATGGTCGTACGGCGACGTGGCGCAGGAACGTTCGTCGCCCCACCCAAGATTCATTTCAACAAGCTGATGAGCTATACGGAGCAGATGTCCGGCCGAGGCCTGCCGGTGTCATCCAAATTGCTCTCTTTGGGTGTGATAGATACGGAGCAAGAGGTTGCGGCGCGTCTCGGTTTGCCCGCGTCGAGCCGACTGGTCAAGGTCGAACGCCTCAGGCTCGGTGGGGACGAACCGTTTGCTATCGAGACGTGCTACCTGTCCGCGGACGAGTTTGCGGAGTTGACTCGGGCGCGGCTCGACCGCGTTTCGCTGTTCTCTATCCTGGAGCACGACTACGGACTCCACATCGCGCATGCCGACGAAGAGATCGATGCTACCGCCGCCGACCCTCACAGTGCCCGCCTCCTGGACATTCCGAACGGGTCGGCCGTACTTCGCATTCGCCAGGAGATTTACTCTACAAAAGGCAAGGTCGCGTTGTACGTGTTAGGACTTTACCGATCAGACCGCCACACTCTCTTCATCCGCAGATTCCGCTAGTTGAAACTTACCTGGGACTGGGTTGGGAATCAGGCCCTGGGTTGGCCTCAAGATGGACGCGTCCTGCAATTTGTAGTTCCGGAATCACGAATTCGGTAAATCCGTTGTGTTTTACGGGGACCAGAGACTCACAACATGCATGTCCCGCTGTTTCGTAGCGGATGGAAGCGAACGTTCCTTTAACTTGCACTTGCAGCCGAAGCGGATCTCCGGAGTAGTTGATTAGCTCGAGCACCTTTACGGTTCCGCTGTGCTCACGGTACGGCACCGCAATCGTAGTCAATCCATTCCAGAGATTCATCAGGACGTTTTGCGTTCCCAGCAGCCTGCGAATGTCCTGGGCAAACGTTTCGGGATCAGTGACAGGTTCTGCGAGCTCAAGCACCTTCCCTTTCCCAACGGCATAGGACAGTACGTGCTCATTCACGCGAACGGGCTGATCGTTCTGCCACGGATAAGAACCGTGCGCGTCCACCAGTACGACGGTTTTGCCCAGCTTTGCAAGCTCGCCCATTCGTTCACACGCCGGCCTGTCGGGCTTCGCGAACACAGCTATCACATCGAAGCCTCTCAGATCAGCCGATTGCAAGTCTGCAGGACGCAGAACCTGGAACGGAATGTTGTGACGAGCCAGAAGGTTCATGACTTCGTCACTCGGATCGAAATCGTCAACTACGACAGCGACCGTGGCGGCAGCTTCCATCGCTTGCTCGGCAGCGTGTGAGTAGAAGCCTGCGTAAGATCGCACCTGTCTCCAGAGTGCTCGGGCTTGCGGATCATGATCGATGAGGCCTTTCTGCAAGCGGTCCTCAAGCTCCAGCATTAAATCCGCATGACAGGCACCCGCCTCAGCCACCGCCAGGGAGTAATCTTCCGCTGTGAGTGCTGGCTGTTGCTGGCCGGAATCTCCTCCCCACGAAAAGGTATACATCGGAACCTGTGCGGGATTCGACCGTTGTTCAACCTTCACGAGAGCGAGATTGCTGTCAATCCACGGTTGAGCGGTGGGACTCGATACCTCGAGCACAGAGTTACGCTTGATCACGAGACTTCCGCGCATTTCCGGCCGCTTGCCATCGGGGTCGAGAACGACAAACCTGAGCTTGGGGTGAGCCGATTGCAGTTTCGGCAAAGATTTTTCTAGCTCGCCACTTTTGGAGGCAGGAGCGCGGAGGATAATCCCTGCCAGTCCGCTCGCGGTTTCGGCCACGCCTGTAGCCTGATCAAGCGGAACTTCGACATACACTTGATAGCCTTGCTTCCGAGCTGCCTTCACCTGAGCCGAAACGTTCTCGTTCCAAGAGAGCACCAGATTGTTCATGCCCAGTTCCGCGACGGGCGGGACAGTAGAACTTGTCCAATGTACGAAGACATTGCACCACGCGGAACTGCAGACGAGCACGAAGGCCCCTGCGAGGATCCTGTTACGAATGCTCATAATTGCCCAGTCGGAACCACTATTCCCTTCTGCCAAAAAGAATCTGCCGGCCGCCGATTACGGTCTCCACTTGCGCATCATGGGAAATCCAAACTGCGGAGGCATCCGCCCTGCCCTTGATCAGTGCCCTGCCCTTCGTCGGACCAAGAAGTAAAAGCGTTGTTGAAAGACCGTCCGATTCCGTTGCGGTTTTCGAAACCACGCTGACGGCGAACTCCGTTTTCAGTGGAACTCCTGTGTCCGGATCGATGATGTGCCCGGGTGAATCATTTCCCAGCAAACTAGGCCCCGTCTGCTCTGATGTGGAAACGCTTTCATCCTTGAGTAGGACCTGCGGATCCACCTTGTTGGAGGGATCTCGCAGGTGGATAAGCCAGCCTTTCTGGCCGGGAGGCGCCCCCATCGCGAATATGGTGCTGCCACCCCCATTGACCACGGCATCGTTGATACTCAGGGAGTGCAGGACTTCAGCAGCCCGATCCACAGCATACCCTTTCCCAATGGCGCCCAAGTCTAGCTGCAAACAGGAAGAACGAAAACTGATTCGGTCAGGCGGAGTCAATTCGATCTTTTCGTAGCCGACGCAGTTTCGAACCTCCTCTTCCTGTGCCCGAGAAGGTGTGCTTTCACCACGCAGCGCAGCCTTCCACAAATTCACGAGCGGCGCCACGGAGATATCGAATTTTCCATCGGACAGTCTTGAAAACTGCACGGCCTGCTCAATGACGCGATACAAGTCGGACGGAACTTCCTCTTCATGAAAATGGCCGGAGCGGTTCAGCTTGCTCAGGGCGCTCTCCGGTTTGTAGTTGCTCATCAGATCATCGAGGCGAACGACCTCCTGAAACGCCTTCTCGATTGCATTGGCGGCATGTTCCGAGGAGTTGTCATAGGCAGCGATTTCGAAGACCGTACCCATGACATACTTCTTTTTGTAAACCAGAGCTCGATTGTCTGAACTGTGGATGAGAGAGCCGACTAAGCAGAAGGCAATCAGCATTGCGATTGGTCGCTTATCGCAGCGCATAAACCTCACCGCTCAGGCTCGCCAGATAAATGGTCTCGCCCGCCAGCACCGGTACGGATTGGATTGCGCCCGCAAGAGCCGCCCTCCATACAACCTTGCCAGAGGCGATGTCCAATGCAAACGTAGCACCTGCCTGGATGCAAACAACTCCATCGCCAATCACGGGAGGCGCGGTCACTACTTCGCCGACCGCTGTCTTCCACCGCAACTTCCCGGTTTGAGTTTCAAGCGCGTAGAGAAAACCATCCTTGCTGCCGAAAACCGTCAGGTCGTTCCAAACGGCGGGCGAAGACGCGATGCCCAACCCTGTCTCGTACTTCCAGCTCAGCTGTCCTGTGGTCGCGCTCATCGCATAGAAGAAAAAATCTTCTGAGCCGATCAGAACCAAATCGCCAACTACGGACGGTGACGAATCGATGCCGTTGCCGGTCGGCGAACTCCACAATATTTTCCCGGACGAAGAATCGAGGCAATAAACTTTTCCATCTCCGCACCCGAGATAGAGTTGCTGCTCGGCCGCGTAGATTGTGGAATAGATTCGTCCAGCGAGCTCCTTCGTCCAACGTTTCCTGCCGGTTGTCGCGTCGACCGCATAGACCTGTGCGTCCGCGCTTCCGAAAAACGCAACTCCGTTCCGGATCACGGGAGACGTCCACACTTCAGCTCCGGTCGGAGCCTCCCACAGCTTCGTTCCGTTCCGCCGGTCGAGTGAGTACACTTTGCCGTCATCGGATCCGAACAGAATTTGGTCTGCAAACAGCGATGGAGTGGAATGTATCTGACCAGCGGCCTGAAATTTCCAACTTGCAGTGCCCGTATCGGCACGAATCGCGTGCAGTGCACCCGAAACGGAAGCGACGTACAGAATGCCGTCCTCGAGAATCGGTGCCGAACGCACTGAACTGCTGGCGCGAAACTGCCAAACAGCTCGTTCTGGCGAGTGCGCTGGACGCAGCCCCTGCCCTCCCGTGCGAGCGTTATCGTTGAGCAGGGTAGGCCAGTCTCTACCAGTTTTGGAATTATCTGTTTCTCTCATCATTCGAATTAGACAGAGAGGATACGATGATCGATTTGCTTCAGGTCTCCCACGCCGAGCCCGAGCTGCCCAGCCGCCGCAATGTGTGCTGGCTGACGATAGAACAAATTCTTGGAAGCATCGTGATGAAATTCATCACTATCCGCGGTGATGCTCTTCGAGTCGTGCTGCCACAATGAAGGCGCGCCTCGCTCCCGACGAGTCTTCTCAATTGCCTCGAGTTCGATGATGTCCATTGCCACAGGATCCGTTCCTACGAGAAGAATGCCTGCCTGATTAATAAACTCCTGAACTTGAGTAAGGGGACCTCCATGCCAGACCTGCCGCATGCCGTCCATGATGTGCAGCACAGATTTCGACCGTAACGGTTCGACGGTGCACATCAATCCGATCAAAGGGTTCGTGAAGGAATGCGGTGCACGATGCGTACGCGCCACATTGTTGAACGTGCCGTAAGCGAGATTCTTCAGGGCCCCGGTAACACCGGAAGCCGAGTGGTCTTTCATCGTCGGCACATTGATGATCTTCGTTACTTCGTGAACTACAATGCTCGCCATATACGAGCGGGTTTCCCACTCTCCAAAAAAGTTCGCGTCACAATAGACATTCGAGTCATAGCCGCCGCCGCTCGAAAAAGCTTCCTGGATACCTACGATTCGAACCCCCGCAGGCAGCAAGGGTTGATAACTTCCGAGGTCAATCTCGTAAGAATACCGATCGTACACAACGATGTTCTTTGCAGGAACTCCGAGCGCCTGAACGGAGCTGATGATCTCGCGTACGATCTCGGGGGATGAACAACAGGCCGGCGCTCCCGATGGATTAATCTTGATTCCGACTACATCGCTCGGCTGAATAAACTTGGCCCATGCGTCCCGCGCGGAACCCTCACCTGTCAGTTCCTTCATTGCGCGCTCGAGCATCCGACTCACGATGGGCTGGGAAACCCGGTTACTAAGGATCGCTTTCGCCTCGCGGATCTCGACGACACGCGCCGGATACAGTCCCGGCATACCCAGCGGCGAGGGTTTGAAGTCGGTAAGCCCGTGGAGTTCGATGGGAGGCTCAGCAACTGGAGCCGAATCTGCTCGGATCAAGGGATCCAGCCCCTGCACCAATAACGAAGCGCTTCCAATGCAACCCGCCTTGACGAAAGTACGGCGATCCATACGAGGGCCCCTGGTACAAAATCTATTTTCTTGTCGATGAAGCGAAAACCGCGATCAGATTACGCTAGCGCCGATCTTCTTACAACTCGTTTGACCTGTTGTCCGAGGAATGATGACAATCTCATTCGCACTGAGTACACTTTCGCTTCTACCAAGAACACGAGGCCCTATGCAGAGCTGGATAAAAATGTTTCCCGCAGTCATCGTGGTAGTCGCAATCGCCTTCGTATTTCCTGTTGTACTTTCTGCGCAATCCCCTCATTACGATCTGCTGCTAAAGGGCGGTCATGTAATTGACCCGGCCAATCACATTGACGACGTGCGAGACGTCGCTGTCTCCCAAGGAAAAATTGCGGCCGTTGAAAAAAACATCCCGGCTGAACTGGCGGGCAAGGTTGTGGACGTATCCAAGCTCTATGTCACGCCTGGACTCATCGACATTCATTACCACGTGGGCCATGGCGGCGCACCCCTGAACTGGTTCGCGCCTGAAGCACGCGCGCATGCTTTGCCCCTGGGAATTCCGGCCGATCTGGCATTGCAATCAGGCGTGACGACAATCGTGGACGCCGGCACCGCGGGTGCTGAGACATTTCTCATGGAGAAGGAAGAAGTCATCGACCGGGCCAAAGTCCGAGTCCTGGCCTTTCTGAATATCGTCGCGAACGGCATGAGCGGTGGGCTCGAGCAGAGCCTGGATCAAATGGACTCGAAGCTTTGCGCCGCCACGATCAAACGATATCCCGACCTCATTGTAGGAGTAAAAACTGCCCACTACTGGACGAAGGAACCCTGGGATGGGGAACACGTGCCTTGGGGTGCGGTTGACCGTGCGATCGAATGCGCTACGCTCGCGAATGTTCCCGTCATGTACGATTTCTGGCCGCGACCGGACAGAACTTACGAGGACTTGATTCTCAAGAAAATGCGGCCGGGCGACATTCACACTCACGTATTCGCTCAACAATTTCCCATTATTCTTCCCGACGGAAAACTCAATCCCGCCCTCGCCGAGGCCCGCGCCCGCGGCGTCATTTTTGATGTCGGGCATGGAAGCGGCAGTTTCTGGTTTCGTAATGCGGTCCCAGCCGAGAAACAGGGATTTATCCCAGATTCCATCTCTACCGATTTGCATACGGGAAATTACACGACCGTCAGCATGAACAACGTCATGTCCAAATTTTTAGCAATGGGTGTTCCCCTTGACGATGTCATTCGCCGCTCCACGGTGAATCCGGCAAGCGAGATTCACAGACCGGAACTGGGTACGCTGTCCGTAGGCAAAGATGCTGATATTGCGGTTCTAGAACTCATGAAGGGTCGTTTCGGCTACATCGATTGCGGCGTCGCCAAAATGGATGCCAATGTACGACTGATGGCCCGCATGACGATCCGTGCAGGACGCATTTCTTACGATCCTTCCGGCCTCAGCATGGTCGAGTGGGAAAAAGCGCGTCCGCAGTATTTCACGACTCCGGATCGCGGGGAGTCTGTGCCGGCCAGAGCCGACGATTTTCCACGGGACTGAACTCGGTCAGCAGTCGTTGCTTTCGAAGGAGGGACTAATCATGCGACAGATGAGTCGGAGAAAACTTCTACGAGACGGAGCGCAGGCGGTTGTCGTGGGCGGCGTAGCGCTTTCTGGAATCTCCAATCTGGAGGCTCAGGAATCAGCGAAAACAGCGCCCAAAGTCGTGGACTATTACCAGAAGCTCGGGGTAACTCCGTTTATCAATGCGGCCGGCACCTATACAGTACTTTCAGCCTCGTCAATGCCAGACGAAGTACGGGCGGCGGTGGAACTCGCAGCGAAACGGCCGGTAAATCTCAATGAGCTTCTCGATGCATCAGGAGTGTATCTGGCCAGGAAACTTCGATGTGAAGCGGCTCTCGTCACCTCCGGCGCCGCCGCGGCACTCGCGGTAGGAACAGCTGCATGCATCACCAGAGGAAACGATCAACCCATTCTGGATATTCCAACGGATATGTCTGAACTCAAGAATGAAGTGATCGTTCAGAAATCTCATCGCTACGGCTATGACCACGCTCTCCGTAATTGCGGCATTCTCTTTGTGGAGGTGGAAACTCTCGAGCAATACGAGCAGGCATTCAACGAACGTACAGTCATGGCCCACTTTTTCAATGCGGGTGCGGGGAAGATCAGCCGCGAAGACTGGGTGCGAGTGGCGCACAAACATGGAGTGCCTTGTTTCAACGACGCTGCGGCGGATGTGCCACCAATTTCCAACCTATGGAAATACACCGAGATGGGATTCGATCTGGTGACGTTCTCCGGAGGAAAGGGACTTCGCGGACCGCAGTGCACCGGCTTGCTATTGGGAAGAAAGGATCTAATTGACGCCGCCCGGAAAAATAATTCCCCGAACTCAAACACGATTGGGCGCGGAATGAAGGTGGCGAAAGAGGAGATCGTAGGTCTGGTCGCTGCCGTGGACTGGTTCCTCAAACAGGATGATGCCGCGATTGAAGCACAATGCCGACAGAGGGCTGATCGTATCGCCAAACACTTGAGCGGGATTCCGACGGTCCAGACTCAGATCTTCGTTCCTGAAATTGCCAACCATGTTCCACACTTGCTCATCACTTACGACCAGAGCCGAATCAAGATCACGGGCGCTGAAGTCATGCAAAAGATGCGCGGAGGCAAGCCGCGGATTGAGCTGAATCCATCCACGGGCGGGGCTCCTGCAAGTGCAGGATTGCCGGGCGGAGCTAATACGATTGTCGTCGGTGTTTGGATGTTGCAGCCCGGGGAAGACACAATCGTCGCGCAGCGTTTACACGATGTTCTTCAACAAGCAAGCAAGGCATAAGGGAAGTTGGCATTACGGCTGTCGACCGGAAAGGTGCTGTAACCCTAACCGATCCTTCCCTTCCTCGATCAGATAAAACCTATCGGCCTCAACGTCACGGAAGGTTTGGAGCTGCCCACTGGGCCATATAATCTCGACCGTTTCTGCGCGCTTCTCCTTGCCCAGCCCGAAATTCGCTCGCAGGTCGCTTTGTGAAAGGTAACTTCCACCCCCGGCAATCTCGCGAATCTGCGACATCGTGCCACTGACAACGCGGATGCGGGCTCCCATTGCATCCCGGTTGCTCTTCTTCCCTGACAGCTTGAGATTTAGAAAGTGATTGCCATTGCCTCCGCTGTTGTGGAGAACCAGCGGAGAATCGCCGTTGTTGGCCACCACTACATCTACAAATCCGTCGTTATCGAAATCGGCGAAAGCGACTCCACGACCTACAGCTGGCGTTTCAAATCCCCCGCCGCTGGATTTGCCCACCTCTACAAATTTTCCATTTCCTTCGTTGTGGAACAGTGAATTGACCTGCCGGTAATGGATTCCGGGAGTGGCCTGCTCCACCTCAGGATATACGTGCCCATTGGCAATGAAGATATCCAGCCGGCCATCATTGTCGTAATCGAAGAATCCGCCTCCGAAACTGAGCACCTCGCGTGTTGGCCGCGTAATTCCGGCTTCGTCACTCACTTCGTCGAAGAATCCTTTTCCATCGTTGTGCCAAAGATGATCGGAGGAGCGCTGAAAATCGGAGATATAGAGATCTAGTTGCCCGTCATTATCGTAATCGCCCAAAGCGATGCACATCGCAGCCATGACCGTTCCCCGCGCGGTCACGGCCATGCCGGCGGTGAGGCCGACTTCCTTGAAAGTACCGTTGTGCTCGTTGTGGTAAAGGTATGCATTCAGCCCATCATTTGCTACGAACAGATCAGGCCAGCCGTCATTGTCGTAGTCGGCGGCCTGCACGGAAAGATTCTTGCCTTGTGGCTGATAAATCCCAGCCGCCTGCGCCACATTGGTGAACGTGCCATCGTGATTGTTGTGATAAAGCGCGTCGGGACTACCCTTGTACTCACTGGGAGCACAACTGCTCAAGATCTCACCCAGCTTGCAGTAACGCTTGTCGCCAAGAGTAACGTAGCTGCCGACATACAGATCTAACCACCCATCTCGATCGTAGTCGAAGAATGTCGCGCCAGAATGGAACGCGCCCGATTCCAACCCACCGACCCCAGCCTTGTCGGTAACGTCACTAAACGTCCCGTTGCCGTTGTTTCGATAAAGAACGTTCTTGCCATACTGCGTTACGAACAGATCAGGAAAACCGTCATTGTCGAAATCTCCCCACACACAACCCAACCCGTATCCGGTTCCGGGCACACCGGCTTTTTCCGTTACGTCAGTAAAAGTGCCGTCATGGTTGTTGTGATAGAGCGCATTCGAAACCGAAATGCCGCGGCCGTAAAGATCCCTGCCATTAACAAAATAAATATCCTGCCAGCCATCACCATCGAAATCTGCGACGCAGACTCCCGGACCAAATTCCTCGCGATTGATTGAAATGCCGCTGTTCCCTTTGAAATGCTTGAACTTGATGCCGGCCGCCGCCGTCACACTTGTAAACTCGATCGGAACGATGTGCGGATTCTGTGCAGGTAGTTTTGAGAGGAAAATGGAACACGCGGCTGCCAACAAAAGCAACAGCATCCGAACAAAATTCGCCATTCGTGGCCTAATCCGAGGCTTGCAACTTCTAGTCGAATGCTGGGACATGGTTCGGTTGACTATCGCGGCGTGCTTCTTTTGCGCATTCTACATGGATAGCGGATAGTTTATTACGTTCCTTGTTTCGGGAGAGGCACCACAACAGCCCAACTTCTAACCGTATCGCTCGGCTTGACGCTTGTATGATGAGGACCTGCTCGGCCAAGCGATCGCGGTTTGCGATACTTCGGACGCAACGACGCAAACAGGTTAGCCTCGGAACACTGATTGGACGGAGTGTGAGCGCATAAAAGTACAGGGGCCTAATCATGAATATGATTTCAAGATGGAGTACGCAGGGAATTAAGATGTGCCGATTCGGCACTACCACTCTCCTCAGCATCTCTTATTTGACCGCCCTTCTCACCGCACAGCAAACAGTTCCCCAGATGCCGATGGTGGCCAAGTACGAAGACGGCGCTGAGTCCCGGTGGCTGAACAAGAAAGTGCTCGATTCGCGCGTGCTGGACAGCATGGAAGACGTGTCCAATTGGTCGTTCAATGGTGCCGGCGAGATGACGTTGTCCGACGTGCACTTCAAGGATGGTCAGCATTCCTTGCGAATCCGCTCTACGACGAACGTTGCCCAGGTTGACGGCGCCGGAGAGTGGGAAGATCTTGTGGCAACGAGAAAGTTCCTTGGCGAAGACTGGAGCCGCTACAACCGGATCTCGCTGTGGGTCTACCCCGATATTGTTGGTGCGCCCGCCATTTCATGCTCCCTCACGCTGCACAACGACGGAGCCCACAAACTGCCGGATCCTTACAACGAAGGACGTCACGAATCGATCATTCTCAAGAACCACGCTTGGAACCATGTCGTGTGGGAAATCGCTCCATTGGATCGCGATCGTGTCACGGCGATTGATTTTGCCTACATGCTTCCCAAGAAACTTCCCGACCCGGGCGACCAGACAATCCTCGACATCGACCAACTGGAATTACAGAGCGTGAACGCCGATCACGTCGAAGGATGGGACGTGGCTGCCGGAAAGATTGCATTCAGCCATAGCGGCTACACAACCGGATCTTCGAAATCTGCAATCGCCAGCGACCTCACAGCCCACGAGTTCTCTGTGATTGACCAACGGACCGGCGAGATCGTTCTGACTCAGCCGATTGCGCAAACTTCCACTCCGTTGGGCACTTATCAAGTGCTGGATTTTTCTGCCGTCCGCGAGCCCGGAATCTATGCGATCAAAGCCGGCGATACGATCACTCGCTCTTTCCGGATCGGAGATGACGCCTGGCTCGACAGCATCTGGAAATCGATCAACTTCATGTACAGCGAGCGATGCGGAACCGAAATTCCCGGCATACACGGCCGATGTCATCAGGATATCTACACTGTGCATGACGACAAGCGCCTCGTCGTCAATGGGGGATATCACGATGCCGGCGACCTCTCCGCGACGGGAAACACTCCGGGAATGGTTTACGCATTGTTATCCCTTGCGGACAATCTGAACCGACGAGGGGATGACAAGGTTCTTTCCGATCGATTGCTGGAAGAAGCTCGCTGGGGCCTGAATTGGGTGCTGAAGACACGATTTGGTGACGGATATCGCAGTACCGGTCAATTAGTGAGTTATTGGACCGATGGAATTATGGGCACGTCGGACGATCGATTCGGACAGGCCGTCAATAATCCCGAATGGAACTTCCGCGTGAGCGGAGTCGAAGCGCTGGCGGCACGCGTATTGAACGACAGCGATCCGGAGTTGGCGAACCGTAGCCTCATGATCGCGGAAGAAGACTGGAAGTACGCCGTCGAAGGTTTGAAAACGGCACCTCCGCTGGCTGAAGTTTATGGCGCGCAGGACGAGTTGGAACGAATCTCCTTTGGCGTAGTCGCATCGGTCGAGCTTTACCTTTCCACGGGAGACGATCATTACGCGCAGGAAGCGATCCTCTTGGGTGATCAGGTGCTCGGCTCGCAGGAGCGCACCTTGCAACCTTGGACGATCCCGTTAACCGGCTATTTCTACACCAGCCCCAAGCGCGAGAATCTCTTTCATCGCTTTCACATCGGTCAGGAGCAGGAGCCGATCATTGCTCTTGTTCGCCTGTGCGAAGCCTTTCCCGACCACGCGAAATGGATGAGATGGTACTCGGCGGTGGTTTTGCATTCGCAATACTATTTGAAGCCTGCCTCCGTCGTGGACGAGCCTTATGCGGTTTTACCCGCTGCAGTCTACCGCGAAAGTGAAGCGCGCCTGATTCCCGAAACCAAGAATTGGACACCTCTTCGGGCCGCCGACCGCGATGCGTACGTGCAAGAAGTCCACCGCGGAATTCCGCTTGGGGGCGAGAACTATCTGCGCAGATTCCCCGTGTGGTTCGATTTCCGCGGCAACTCCAGTGTTTTGCTCTCCGAAGCCAAGGCACTCTCGGCGGCCGGACAGTTACGAGGCGATCTCGAGGCCGAAGACCTGGCTCAGAAGCAAGCACAGTGGTTCGTCGGGCGCAATCCTTTCGCCGCCAGTGTGATGTACGGCGAGGGCTATGACTGGACACCGCTGTACAGCGTCCGCTCCGGACAGATGGTTGGCGCGCTGCCAGTAGGCATTGAAACCAAGGGCTTCGATGACGCCCCTTATTGGCCTACTCAGATTTGCTGGACCTATAAAGAAGTGTGGACTCAGCCCGTGGGTCAGTGGATCTGGTTGATGGACGACATCAGCGTGCCTGCCACGGTCCGAGGCATGGCGAATCCTGCGAACCACGATCCAATTGAATTCCGCGAACAGAAAACTGGTCAGATCACTTCGACGCCTCTAAGTTCGCGCGACGGGGGCTTCACCACTCGTGTGCCGGAAGGTCGCTACGATGTGCGGCAGGGCTCAGTACACAGGAGTGTTACCGTACTTCCGGGTGGATCCTACGATGTCGACCTGCGTCCTGACCGCGTCCTCGATTTCAATGTGACCGCTCAGCACGTGGGAAATAGCGACATAACACTGCGAGTTTCTGCCGAGGGCGCAGGTCATCACACATTCACGGTGCGCAGCGACAATCTGACGCTCAGGGAAACGGGTCAGCAGGAGATCAATCTTACCTCGGCGGTTGCGCACGAGATCGTCTGGCATGCTCACATTGTGTCGCCAAAGACGCCCTGGGTGGCACTGATAATTCCTGATGGAACACTAGACGCACGGCGTGAAATTACGGGAGTGATCAGCACGACTGCATCGGAAACGAACGAAGGCAAGCCAAAAGCTCATTAGGCAAGTCGTCTCACTTCACGAGCCTCATCAGGCCAAATCGCTCTGGCACATGAAAGCTTTCTCCCATAGGCGCTTGCCACGCAATCTGGTGCAGGCGGGAGGATGGTCCTTGGCTGCGAAAGAGATTGATGCGGAGAGTATTCCCTGCTTGGGCCGGCCGATTATCGATCGCTGAATATGGAATTTTCATTGCCCCATACCAGACGTGAGCAGCCTTATCGATTCGCGCCGAAACCACGAAACCTGAGTTCCACTTCCAGCCCTCCGAGTCGTGCGGCTGATCGAGGTCGATAGCAAGATCAACCCATTCGCCCTGCGGCGAGATTTCAAATTCTTTATAACGCCGAATATCGCTGAAGTCCGCGCCAATAAAGGCCTCTGCCACATCCCAGTTCCAAAGCTCATTGGTTTCGGCGGTTGAATTCGGATTGGGCTTCAAATTGAGTTCTTCGTAAGGGCACACGAACAAGAAATAAAGATTCTGCTTCGTCCATCGAGTTCGAATTTCCGTACGATATTTGGGGTCATGTTTGCCGTGAGTGTCTGCGTCCATATAAATCGGCTGGGACCCACGCCAAAAGGAAGAAGCCGGATTCGTCTCAAGAGGCGGATCAGACTTGGCCCATGTGCTCTCGATCGTTTGACCACCCGCAACCGAACTGGAGCAAGCGACGAAAACGATCAAGATTCTAAGATACTGATCTATTGAGGTACGTTTGATCTCCACGTTCTTAGCCCACTAAGGATTGCTGCCGGACACCGCAAGCCGAGTAAGGTGATAAGTCAACAACTGATCGGCGGACAAAAACGCCTGGCGAAATTCCGTCTCTGCCTGCTGATCGTGGCCCACCAGTTGATCGAGCAATCCGACATTGTAGAACCACCATCCAGTGCGCGCACTCGCATCGCCATCGCTCTTCGCGCGTTTCAAGATGCTCTCCAATTTCTGCTCTCCTGCAGCTTCGTGAAAGCCGGGCATCTCTCGAGATGCTTTCCAGGACCAAACTGCGTCTTGCAGGCTCGATTGCTCAGCTGCGTGTTTGAAATTAGTTTCAGCTCGCTCCGCTTGCTTACAGGACTTGTACACGGTGCCAAGCAAATAACTGAATCTTGCAGTTTTCAGAAATGGCTCCAGTCCGTCACGCGTGAACACCAGATCGGATACTGGCTCGGCGATATGATCGGCGATATTCACTGCTTCGGAGCACTGCCCATGTTGCGCTAATGCGCGGGCATGCTGAATTTGCACCTCAAGCCAAACCTCTCGAACGTTCGTGCCGCCCTCCGCCCTCTGGAAGAAGCGATTGTGAAACAAAGCGCCCGCTTTCTCGAATTCCCCCGACTCGGTTAGATTCAAAATGAGTTCATAGACAAGGGGAGAAGGCATGTTGGCGCGATCGGGATATCGCTCCAGTGCCGCAATACGTTCTTTCGCCGGACGCTGCAAAATGCTCAAGGCTTGATCTATTCCCGTATAAAGTTCGACATTCTGAGGATCTGAACGAATGCCTTCTTGAAAGGCTGTCAATGCCTGTTCAGGATTTCCTCTTGCATGCAATAGGGCGCGGCCCAGACTGGCATGTAGAACAGGAATCTGTGGATTGAAGGTCCGCGCCAGTTCCCACTCGGCAAGAGCCTCGTCCGTCATTCCCTTCGAGAAGTAAAGCGTTCCGAGCAGATAGTGTGCATTCGCGCCCTGCGAATTTGCACTTAAGGCTGCTGTCAGGACCTCAAGGTCTTCTGCGCGGCTAGGAAAGACGTAATTCGTCGACAAGGTCGCAGCCGTAGAAAAATCCTCCGAGCCGGCCTTGCCCAGTTTTTGCTGGCAGTAGCCGCGATAGTAAGCCACCATCGGATGCTTAGCGGGAGGGAGCATTCCGGGTTCGCTCTCATCGGCCACTGCAGCGGGATAGTCGCGTGACAACACTTCGAGCGCCTCCGCGTACATTCCGAGACGCATATACTCTGACGCGACGTTCAACACGCGCTCCGCGTCGTCGGCGAGATGCCGCAGGTCAGGTCTTCCAACTTGCTCGAGCAGGAAGTAACTTTGAGGGAATCGCGCCAGCCATTGCTGGGCAAGTGTCTGAGATCGCTCCTTCTGCCCTTCCTTCTGCAGGATCGCCGCCAGCTCCTCAGCAGAACGAAGGTCGTCTGGAGCTGCGTGACTGACCGCCTCCAGATAAATCTCGGCCTGTTTCAAATTTCCTTCGCGGGCAGACAACTCGGCCAATCGCAACCCTGCCGCCGCGCGAAAAGCAGGCATACGAGCCGCGGCTTCGAAGGATGTTCGTGCGTCACGATTTTGGCTGAGACCGTCGTAGGCAATCCCGAGGTAGTACGCGACTTCGGCATCCGATGTATTGCGGGCGTAAACCGGTTCGAGAAAGGTCTTGGCCTCTTTGAAATGCAACAAACTCGCACACAGGCGGCCGATAGACTTACGCCCCTCAACGCTTTCCGGGAACTTGGTCAAAGCCTCGCGATACGTCTGTAGTGCAGCCAAAAGATTGCCATCGAGTTCGAGTCCGTTTCCCAGTTGAAGCCAATCGTCCTCCGTGCGATGTTCTGGATCCGGAACGTGATACGACGACTGATTCCCGACGTGAATTTGATCGACCGCCGTCCAATCGTATTCGCCCTCGGTCTGACGCAGCACAACCGCCCCATTGCCGTCGCGAAGCTCAAACGTATATTTCTGCTGAGAATCGACGTTCGCGAGTTCATGTCTCCAGGTGTGCTGTGGAGTGAGATCAGTTTGCTCATGAAAGAGGATTCGATCGCCTGCGGAGATGCTCAGCGTCGCTCGCGGAATTGCCTGGTTGACGTTGAGTCCGGCGACGAGGACGTCATCTCGCCGGCTCAGATGAATCACACCCGCCAGATTCGCCCTTGAGATTCCGCCGATATCACGCACCGGCATCCAGAACTCAGAGAAATTGATTGTCTGCCGCGGTGCGAGAAACGCGTACGTTTCCTGGTTACGGAACAACCCTGCTTGCACTTCCACGTACGCGCTGTCGTTGTCAGAAAGCGTCTTGCGCCAGTCCAGGCCATCAGGATCAGTGCCCCATGACCAGATCTTCTTAGCAGGAAGTTGCGCGTAGTCGGCATAGTGTACCGTCCCGGTATTGGTATGAGGGTGCCAAACGCCCATAAAAGGTTCTCGGCTTCCGTGCACGAATGACGAGACTGGGCCTTTGGTCTGATTCTTCACAACGCTCAGATCGTTTCCTTCCGCATCGATTGGCCAAGGCTGCACGTCTCGAAAACCATGACTCGCGACAAACCGCATGGGATACTGAATGCGCGAATCATCCCACACTTGAACTCCGGCATTGTTCCACCAGTAGAAGCGGTGCCGGACGTCGCTGCGATTGTTCAGTGTGACTCTCTGTTCAAGAACCGTGGAATACGGACGCAACACCAGCTCTACCGACCACTGCATTCCGTATACCCGGTCGATGTTGCCAACCTCAACGAAAGCGCTACCGTCGTCTTTTTGTCCGAACGCGAAATCAACCGGAGAAAGACTGACCCAGTTGTGGGAAACCGGAAAATTGAACTCGATTCCGAATGCCGCCCACGCCCCCCGGTATGAGATGTCAGCCTTCTTGATCGAAGGGTTCTGATAGAACATGGGCTGTCCGCTGATCTTGTCCGTGCACGTGTAGACATGGCCGCCAAGATCGGGCAGCACGGAACACTTCAAATATTCATTTTCCAAAAAGACAGCTCGCCAGGCGTGGTCGGTCCGCTGATTGGTCAGGTTGTCGCGGAGAGGATAGGGATAGTTAAAGCGGCCGTTAGCATACTGATCGAACGGAGGATTCGGATCGGGCGCACCTTCCTCATAGGTAGGCAAGGTCAAAGTACTTTGCCATACCCGCACTTGAGCCGTCGCCGCAGAAACCAATAAGAGAAAGAAAGCCGCGAGAATCTTCGGGGGAGTCATAATCAGCAGGCGTTGAATAGAAACCTCAACTATTGTGGAGTCTCTCGTTTATGGATTTCGTCCAGGCGCTTCTTCAGATACTCCCGATACTCCTTCTGCAGCTTAGGATCGCTCGGTGAACCATAAATCTCCGAAGACTTGTATTTTCCCTCATCAAACTTCTTCTTTGTCCATTCGTCATGGATGTGGGTTTCATCCGCGTGGTCAAGGACCGCTTTGACGAACTGTGGCGGAATGAAATATACGCCTTCGCGGTCTCCTACGACGAGATCTCCAGGCATAACCGTTACTCCGCCGATCCGAACCGGCACGTTGATGCCCGTCAACATTACATTCCCGATGGGTGTCGGATCGACAGAACGGAAATACGCCGGCATATCGATCTTGGCGATGCCATCCAGGTCGCGAATGCTTCCATCGACCACTAATCCACCGCCATTCGTGGCTTTCATCACGTAATAGAAGAGATTGTCGCCGACGATCGTGCCATCGACTTTCTTTCCAAACAGATCCACAACCAGAACATCGCCGGGCTGAAGCATATCAATCGCAGTCTGGTTGGACAGCTCTGCCAAGCCATGTTCCCTGGCTTTTTTCTTCGCAACTTCGTCGACGTCGCCGCGCAGTGGCATGAATTGCACCGTGAAAGCGCGCCCGACCATAGTCTTCCCGGGCTGCAATACTTGGAAGCCATCGGCATACTGATTCTTGAACCCACGCTCCTCCTCGAGCCCGGCCCAGACTTCCTCAGACGACAGATCGCGCGCCCGCTCGATC
>DASXBH010000313.1:0-5453 GCA_036491775.1 Candidatus Acidiferrum sp. | reverse complement strand
TACACCTGCGCGTGGGCGGTAACGTCGGTTTAGTGCGGTTGACACAGGGGTCCGAATGCCAAGCTGGGTTTTGCAGTGTAGTCATTGCAAGTCCGAATTCACTCACTCGCTCATCGACGATATGAAGATGCTGAGTTATCTATTTCCCGCCAAGCCGGAGTTTCCACCCGAAGGCGCGGAGCTGGAGTGTCCGAATTGCGGCCGCAAAGCGGTCTACCAGCGAACGGATCTGACCTACCGTTCCTGACAGCGACTACGTTGGCTTGCGAAATTGATCGTCGTTCAGGAGCGAAGCGACTCGTCGCTAAATTAAGCCTGGAAGATTGAGTCTGGGACGTCTCAACCACTTACTTTAGAACTGCACCTGCGATCTGACTCCGTGATAGACTCCGCGAAGCTGTTGGAGTCCCGACCTAGGCGTGTTCTATCCATTTGAAAATTACGGAGGGAAGACAAATGAGGAAATTTCTCTGGGCCAGTCTGTTGGTCACTATGTTGTTTTCGGCGCTACCGGCCTTTGCACAGAATCCGAACTACGAGGTTGGGCCGGTTTGGCGGGTTACGTACTATCACATCAAACCTGGAATGGCAGAATCGTTCTGGAAGGATTTTCGCGAAAATCTGAAACCCGTCTATGAGGCGGTGAAAAAAGAAGGCTGGATCACTGACTACAAAGTTTGGACCAACGTCACGACCAACGGATCGAACGATTGGGACGTTGCGATCGGCCTGATGTTTCCAAACTGGGCCGCACTCGATCAGCTTGATGCCAAAGCCGCGACCGTTTCTGCGAAGCACTATGGCTCGCGGGAAGCCATGATTGAGGCTGGCAAGAAACGAACGGAAATTCGTGAAGTGGTTGCGAGCAATTTGGCGCATGAAGTGATGCCCAAGTAAAAACTTACTTACCAGACGTTTGAAAACCCCGAGGGATCTTTGAGAGCCTTCGGGGCTTTCGTTTTTGACGAAGTTCGCGAGCCGGGAGGTTTCCACGTCTGGTGCGCGATTGTTATGTGTACGATAGACTGTGGACGCTATGCAAGTAATCATCTGCATGCTGCGCGGTGTCAATGTTGGTGGCCACAACATGGTGAAAATGCAAGCGCTGCGCGAGCTGTGCATTGCACTAAAGTTTCGTAATCCACAAACCTACGTGCAGAGCGGTAACGTAATCTTTGCCACTTCCGAAAAGAACCTTCAGGCCATAGAAAAGAAAATTGATGCGGAGTTTAAGCGCAGCCTTGGCTTTCAGCCACAAATCATTTTAAGGACGACTGAGGAGCTGCGTGACGTGATCCGCAGAAATCCGTTCGCCAAACGGAAGGGAATTGAAGCTAATAAGCTGCTGGTGAATTTCCTGGCTCGCGATCCCGGCGAAGAGGTGCGGAGGAAAGTACGAGCATTTAAGAGTGAAGTCGAGGAAATCAAGGTCGATGGGCGAGAGTTGTACATTTATTTTCCCAATGGCATGGGGCGGCCGAAATTTTCCTGGGCCGCGCTCGACAAGATTCTGCAAACGCCGGCGACGGGGCGGAACTGGAACAGTGTTACCAAAATGCTGGTGATGGCTGAGAAAATCGAAGCTTCCGAGTGCAGCGACTGACCTGATCTAACTCGTCGCGCTCGCCGGCGCCGTTTGGATGGCGATCCGATGATGATCAAACCACCAAGCCCACGGTAAAAGAATCAATATCGCGATAACTCCGCTCCAGGCAATCTCATTTGAGCTTTCCGGCGGCGCGCTGAAACGATCACCGATGTATGCAGCCAGAAGTAAGAACACATAAGCCCAGAACGCGTAACGGCCAATGCGGTCGCGCGGCTTGGTAGCGCGTATGTACAGCCACACACCGATGGCGAACATGAGCAGCTCGACGAGCATAGTGCCCGCGATGGAATTCCATAAACCGAGACCGTAGCGTTGATGGCCGCCTGGATATAGCGGCATGTCCGGGCGATGGGTGATCCAGTCGAGAACCCAATGGCTGAGCACGCCAATCCACACCACCCACGCGCCGGTTCTATCGCGCTTCCACAGCCAATAAATCGATGCGAATGCGGTGGCCCACCCTATGTTGGTTACCAGACTATGCGACCACGGAAAGTCGTAGAGATCCAGCGGCGTGAAGCGCGTATTGCCAGGATCGATGCGCACGTGTTCCCAGCCGAGCAGCAGGAAAATCGGCCAGAGCAAATCGCTTAGCAAGGGCGCAGCAAGTAACACCACGATGGAGGCGCGCGGCGCAAATCTCTTCGAAGCGAAACCGACGGCAAAGTGGCCAATGAACATGGCGAGTGGTTTTCAAGAATACCTCAGCACTTCGAGGAATTGTTGGTTGTTACTGGCGTTTTCGCAAGCTGGACACCCGCAGCGCTTTGCGAATCAGGCGGCAGCTCCTGCGCTGTGGGGATGCAGATGCACGTCGAAACCATCACGCTTGAGGTAGCGGTACAGGCTAGTGCGGCCGATACCGAGAATTTGTGCGGCGCGCAGGCGATTGCCGTTACACATCTGCAGGACCTTTTGGATGTGGTGCTTGCGCACTTCGTCGAGCGAAAGCGGACGCCAGTCGGCATCGCTCGCCAGTTGAGACGTGCGATGCTGCAAATGTTCCGGAAGATCGCTGATGTCGATGAAATCGCCGGTCGCGGTAATGCAGGCCGTGGAAATTACATTTTCGAGTTCGCGAACGTTTCCCGGCCACGGATGCTGAAGCAGGAGGGTCTGGGCCCGGCGAGTAAGTCCGGCGATGGTCTTGCCGTAAGAGTCGTTATATTTCTTCAAGAAAAACTGAACCAGCAGCGGAATATCTTCAAGGCGTTCGGCGAGCGACGGGATGCGAATCTGGATTGAGCTCAAGCGATAGAAGAGATCTTCCCGAAAACGCCCGGTAAGGACTTCCGCGCGGAGGTCACGATTGGTAGCCGCGATCATGCGCACGTTCACCTGTTTGACCTCGGGCGAGCCAACACGCTGGATTTCGCGATTCTGAATCACCCGTAAAAGCTTGGCCTGCATAGCCAGAGAAGTCTCTCCGACTTCATCAAGAAAAACTGTGCCGTTGTTCGCATATTCGAAGAGCCCCGGCCGGGTGTCGGTCGCTCCCGTGAATGAACCCCGCACGTGGCCGAAAAGCTGACTCTCTAATAGCGTGTCTACCATGGCGGAGCAATTACACACGGCCAGTCGCTGTTGGCTGACCGGGCTGATCTGGTGAATGGCTCGCGCGACGAGTTCTTTGCCTGATCCCGTAGGACCGACAATGAGTACGTTGGTGTAATGCCGCGCTACTTTGCGGGCAAAGTCAAAAACTTCCAGCATCGCCGGACTTTTGCCAATGATTCCGTGAAACTCGAGATCTTTAAGGAGCTGCTCTTCCAATGCACGTACACGCCGGCGCTGATCATAAAGTGCGGCCACCTCGTCGAGCGTGCGTTTCAACCGGGTATGATCGACGGGCTTGGGCAGAAAATCAGCGGCGCCACGGCGAATAGCTTCGAGCGCGGCATCCAACGTATATCGCGCAGTCATGATAATTACATGAGCGCCAGGATCGCAGCGCAACGCTCGGTCCAAAAAGTCGTAAGGTTCCGGGCCTTCCAGATGAATGATGGCGAGAACCATCCGGCAATGCCCGGAGCGAATTAGACGAAGCGCTTCTTCCGTATCACCGGTCGGAATCGCTTCGTAGCCCATATCGGAAATGAGCGAAGTTAGCGAAGCGCGTTCGCTGGGATCATCGTCCAGAATGCATGGAGTGAGGTTGCTGTGAAGGGTGGAGACTTCAACGGTTTTGTAGGTTGTGAGTGTCATGCAAAAAATAAAGGCAACAACTGTGCCAAACCGGTCGAAGAGTGTTTCGACCTGGCGATCGAGTGACGAGCAGGCCGGATGATTTGCCCACAACTTGCAAACCACGGAATTTGTTGTAAATAGCGAATCGCGGAATTGAGCTACGAATCGCGGTTGAAACACTGAACTTGCAGGTGAGAGTGAAAATGACTCAGAACGAATTGTCGAAAAGGGGCGTTGTGTCAAAAAGGGAGGGAATCAGTTTACAGAGTAGTGTGACTGCGCGTGGCGAGGTTGCGCGGCACTCAAACGAAATTGCTGCTGACCATCCGCATCATAGCCAAGAGACTCGACCTCGAAGGCGATAGGATTGGGGCGATGGAGGTAGGCAGACTGAATCGATCTGACAAAAATGATGGCACCGTCGGGTAGATGATGGCGAAGCGAAATATAGTTGCATTCGAACTCGTCGGTGGTCATTGCAGATTTCTCCACGAAGAACAATTCATCTTCATCCCAGCCTGAAACTTCAACGAGGGTGGTGGCGACGAGGGGCAACGCTTCGATCAGGCTCATGAGAACCTCCTGGCAAGGGAGGAGCAGTTGGGCGGCCAAGAGTGAGGAAGAATTGCGTTGCAACGCAAGGAGTTACTGATGCTCGGCGCGCGGATGTTGTTCGAAGTTAGCGCGAGACTGAAGGATGAGTACCAATCTGAAACCGAAGGCGCGTGGAGTCTAAAAAAACAGGTGCATCGCAAAGCGCTGCACGTCGGGAAAAATATAGCGAAACAGGATCAGGCTGACCAGCAGTCCAGGCAACGCGAAATTCCCCCCTCGAATAAAGTTCAGATAACGCTGAGCCTGATTTTCACTCATGAACAGCATGATAGCGGTACTTCCATCGAGCGGCGGCGCAGGAAGTAGATTAAAAATCCCTAGCAGAAGATTCAAGGAGAACAGGACATAGAGAGAAACAGCCACGAATCCGTGCGGTTCAAAAAGGTGAAGCGAGCCGCCAACGCGGAGGGCGATAACAGCAAGCAACATAAGAAGAAAATTTGTTGCCGGGCCAGCCAGGGCCATCCACGCCGAACGGTGCGGGTGACGGCGCTCCCAGTTTGGGTCGTAAGGAGCGCTTGCGAAACCGATCATGCTTCCCCCCAGCAAGAAAAAACTGAGCAGAGGAAAAATCACCATGCCGTAGGGTGAACGCCGAATATGCGGGATGGGATTGAGCGAAACTTGGCCGCCGAGGGCCGCGGTATTATCGCCGCCGAGTTTGGCAACTAGCGCATGTGCTGCTTCATGACATGTAGTGGAGAAGAGGAAGACTACATAGGAGATGAAGCCGATGGTGAGCATCTCGGGAGAGAAGTTGGGCATAAGAAATCTAGGTTAGGGTGTCGCCTGCAGGAAAGCAAGGATCGCTACTCCACCGATCCATCGTCATGCGACATTGTCTCGGGCGTCTCAAGATGCTCGAATGGCGCAAAAGTGCCACGCGAAGCTCTATTTATTCAGGAGCGGAATCGATTTCGCTGGCGCAGCCTGCGGCCGAGATTGCAAAAAGCTATAGATGTCGGCAAGTTGCGCGTCGGAAACTGCCTTGACCGTATACGGCGGCATTTGTCCGGCAGGTTGGCGGACGTAAGAGACAAAG
>DASXBH010000312.1:0-4020 GCA_036491775.1 Candidatus Acidiferrum sp. | reverse complement strand
CCATCTTCGGATTCGGTGGTGAGCATGGCCATCTTGATGTCTTTGATGAGTTCGCCGACTTTGGCAATCATTTGCTCGTGGGTCATATTTTGCGCTGCATTGGTTCTCGAGTCTGCCATGAACTTTCTCCTAGCTGGATTTGCTGATCGGGGCGCATTGATTTCGAGTTAAAGAACTTACCCTACTGCGGCGGACGGACCACGGCAATGCAGCGTTCAAGGTACGGAGAAGTCCTGCAACGGCCTGGCGTGAGCTGCCGTTATCGCAAGCCCGCATAGGGAATTAGTGCCACTAGCGAAGGCTTTCGTCCCAGGCCAAAGCGAGGAAAAACCGGGGAGTTCTCAGCTTTCGCAGCGTGGTGCCTGAGAAGTACCAGTCCTGAGAATAATCGTGCAAAGGCTGCGCAGGGGACTATACTTAGCCGCAATTGGGCTCGATACGCCCGATCACGCAATAAATCGATTAGGAGCTCAGGCCATGAAATTAATTTGTGCTGCAATTTTTCTGTTGGTGTGGTCGCATGGGTCTGCGCAAGAACAAAAAAAAGCGGCTGATGAAAAGACCACAGCGGACGCGGCGAAACCCGCTGCGGACGCTAAACCTGCGGCCGACGCCAAGACCTCTGCGGACTCCACGAAAGAAAATCCGGTGAAGCCCAGCGCGACGTCGATGGCCTCGGGAAAGAAAACGTTCGGACAGGATTGCGCGATGTGCCACGGAAAAGAGGGCGATGGCAGCGGCGATCTGGCGGTGGATATGAAATTGAAACTGCGCGATTATCGCGATGCGACATCGCTGAAGACCATGACCGACGGAGACATTTACGCGATCATCGAAAAAGGAAAAGGGCAGATGATGGGCGAGGAAGGCCGCCTGAAGCCTGACCAGATTTGGGATGTCGTGAATTACGTGCGTTCGCTGTCGAAAAGCGCGGCGGCGGCACACTAAACGCAAGGCCAATGGAAAGGTCGGCGAAGTTCAGCCGGTGTAAGTGTCAGCAGGTTTCTTGACAAGCATTTGGATTCGCAGTGTGTCTGAAAAGACTCCGGGAATTCCTATCGACATTAAGAATACTTCCCTCAATCGACGCCTCTGACGCCCGTCTCTGTGGCCCAGCGACCTCGCTGTGCGCCCCAACCACCATGTGTCCCAGCTTCGCATCTGCAGAGCTAATCTGAATTCACCTTTTCGTTTAGAGCAAAACTAGAGAGTTTTCTCCAGTTCGTTGAGGCAACCGGTCCAGCCCTTTTGATGATCCTGGCGAAGGCTGGCGGAGCCCAGGCCACGATGCGTGAGGACGAGTTCGGTCGCGTTGCTGCCCCGGGCGAAAAACTCCACGGTGACTTCGGAGACCGATCCTTCAGGGTGCATATCTACATTCGCGCCGCCGGGAACCTCCTTGGCCCACGACCAGGTGAACACAATTTTCTCGGGTGGCGTGACCTCCAGATATTGGCCTTGGCCCCAATACACTTCATTTTTTCCGGGATCGCGAATTTCCATGCGCCAGCGGCCGCCGGTGCGGATGTCTTGTACATGATGCGTGATCACATGGGCGGGGACGTCGCGGCACATCCAGCGTTCTAGTTGCTCGGGCTGGGCCCACGCGGCGAAGACTTTTTCGCGCGGCGCGGAGAAGGTGCGACGGATTTCGAGGATTTCCGGTTCTTGCGTGCTTTTTGGTTGAGCTGCGGTTGGCATCTTGGCTGCTCCTTATTGGGCGTTGCAGAGGTCTCTAGAAATTCGGCGAGGGCGTCGAGTTGCGAGTCCCAGAAAACTCGGTATTGGCTGATCCACTCGGCCACATTTTTCATTGGCGCGGGCGCGAGGCGGCAGTGATGGACCCGTCCATCGATGTCGCGGGTCAGCAGGCCGGCGGATTCGAGGACGCGCAGATGTTTTGAGATGGCGGGGAGAGAGACCTGAAAAGGTTCGGCGAGCTGCGAGACGGTGGCTTGGCCGCGAGCCAGGCGGGCCACGATGGCGCGGCGGGTGGGGTCAGAGAGGGCCCCGAAGGCGGCGTCGAGGGCAGAGGAATAGTTAACCATATGGTTTAATATTGAACGCCGCGGCGGGGAAGTCAAGAGAAGAGTTCGCTACCGAGATCGCGGAGGGCCGCAGCCAGAACGGAGAATGTGTGGCGTTGCGATAGCGAGATCGAGGATGACGGGATGGAACCTCGCACCCCTGAAGGGCAAGCTACAGGGTTATGGGGGTGCGGGATGGGCTACCGGGCTGGAAGTCTGGGCGTTGACCGCGGAGTTGAGCGGTACATACCATAGGAGGATGCGTAAGTCAGTGAACAGGCCAATGCTGTGCGCGGCGGGATGCTGCGCAGCTGCGGCTTTGTGGCTGGTGGGCTGCGACGACGCAGCGAAAAAGCCGATGAAGGCCCAGGTGCCTGCGTTAAAACCTGCTCCGGCGACCCAACAAGCCGCGGCGTTGCCGATCGAAGCACTTCCATTGCGGAACTTGGCCACCCAACCTCTCATCGACTTGCAGCAACCACTGCCTGGCGGAATTGAATACTTGATCGTGCGGGTCAAGGAGAAGTTCGCCTCGGGAGAAGCGAATTACAAAGCGGGGCACCTGGCGGCCGCGCGGCGCGATTTTGACGATGCGGTGGACTGGATGCTGGAAAGCGGCTACGACCCGAACAGCGATCCGAAGTTGAGCGAACTCTTTCACCAGGTAACCGACACCATCTACACCTACGAGTTGCAGGCGTTCCGCGCGGGAGACGGATTCTCGGAGACACCGGCGGTACCGGCGCCGATCGATGAAGTGGCGGAGATGACTTTTCCGGTAGACGAGAAGTTGAAGGAGCGAGCGGAAGAAGCGGCGAAAAACGTGTCGCACGACCTGCCGCTGCAGGTAAATGACGTGGTGGTGTCCTATCTGAATTTCTTCCAGACGCCGCGGGGACGGGCCATTGTGGAGAACGGGCTGCGCCGCAAGGGCCGCTACGAAGAGATGATCGCGCGGGTGCTGCGCGAAGAAGGCGTGCCGCAGGACTTGATCTACCTGGCACAGGCGGAGAGCGCGTTCCAGCCGCTGGCGCTTTCGCGGGCCAGTGCGCGAGGCATCTGGCAATTCATGCAGTGGCGCGGCAACGAATATGGATTGAAGCGGACCTGGTGGGTGGACGAACGCATGGACCCGGAGAAGGCCACGCGCGCGGCGGCGCAACATCTGCGCGATTTGTACGGCCTGTTTGGCGACTGGTACCTGGCGATTGCGGCGTATAACTGCGGCCCGGGAAACGTCCAGAAAGGCATCGAGCGTACCGGCTACGCGGATTTCTGGGAATTGTACAAGCGGAATGTATTGCCGCGCGAAACCAAGAATTATGTGCCGATCATTCTGGCGCTGACACTGATTGCCAAAGACGCGCCGCACTATGGGATTTCGGTGGACCGGGAGTCGCCGGTGGACAGCGACATGGTGAAGCCGGGTCGAGCCATTGATTTGCGGCTGGTGGCGGAAACCATCGATGTGAATGTGGACACGCTGCGCTCGCTGAATCCTTCACTGCTGCGCATGGCGACGCCGGACGATCCGGAATTCGTGCTGCACTTGCCAAAGGGCTCGGCGGGTAAATTCTCGGCGGAGATTGCCGACATTCCGGCGGACAAGTGGGTCAGCTGGCGCCGGCACCGGGTGGAATCCGGGGAAACGTTAAGCTCGATTGCCAAGAAGTACCGGGTAACCGCGGCGGCCATTGCCGAAGCGAACGAGCTGGATCGCAACGAGGCGCTGGATGCCGGACAGAAATTGATTATCCCGGCGACCAAGCCGGCGGAAGAGACCAAGAGCAAGCTGGTGCGCTACCGGGTGCGCCGGGGAGATACCATTGGCGGGATCGCGGACCAGTTCAGCGTGACGGCAGAAGATGTGCGGAAGTGGAACGGGTTGAAGACCGGCAAAGTGAACCGCGGCATGGTGCTGCGGATCTACACCGTGGGCGGGATGCCGGAGGCACACACGGTGCGCAGTGCTGCAAAGAAAAAATCGAGCAAG
>DASXBH010000311.1:0-3412 GCA_036491775.1 Candidatus Acidiferrum sp. | reverse complement strand
CAGCGCCAGCGGAATCAAAAAATACCAGCCCAGTCGCATCAACTGGTCGAAGCGATATCGCGGCAACGTAAACCGCAGCCACATGAACGTATATAAATACCCGCCCACCTTCAGCAGAAACCAGAACGCCCCATGCAGCCCGGGCATCAGAAATCGCAATGGAGCCACCAGTAGCGGTACGGCAAGTAGTGCGGCTACCACAAAACACGCCGCCGCCACCGCCCACATAAATAAACTCTGAGTCCGTACAGTCTGCTTCCCTGCCCGAAACACGCAGTACGCGCCAATCGCCGCCACCATCAGCGCCGGAAGCGCGTCCAGCCAATTCATCCAATGCACATTAGGAAATGGCCGCAGCCAGCCACCCAGAAAAAGCGTAGTCGCTACTGCGCCCACTACAATCATGTTTGCGTATTCGGCAAGGAAGTAGAGCGACCAGCGGAATCCGCTAAATTCCGTCATGTATCCGGCCACCAACTCCGATTCCGCTTCCGTCAAGTCGAATGGCGCGCGATTTGTTTCCGCAATCGAAGCCACCAGATAGATAAAAAATGCCACCGGAGCCAAAAAGATGAACCACACCCCGAAATGCTGCTGTGCCTCTACGATGGCGCGAATTTTTAGAGTCCCAGCCAGCAGCAATCCGCTGACGATTGCCAACCCCGCCGCCGTTTCGTAGCTCACTAACTGCGCGGTACTGCGCAACGCCCCCAACAACGAGTAGTGGCTATTCGACGCCCAGCCGCCCAGCACAATTCCAAACAATCCAAGGGAGCTTACGCCCAGCACAAAAAGAATTCCTACATTAATATCGCGCGCCACCTGAAAATTCGGCCCAAACGCCAGCGCACCCATCGACACCATCGCTGCAGACACCGACATGATCGGCGCAAGCCAAAAAATAATCTTGTCCGCATCGTCGGGAATTATGTCTTCTTTAATTAGCAGCTTGAAAGCATCCGCAATTGGCTGCAGCAGCCCATGTGGCCCGACACGCATCGGCCCCAGCCGCGCCTGCATGTCCGCCATCAACTTGCGTTCTACCAGCACCACGTAGCCCGCGATCAGCGGCACCACCGCAACAATCACAATCCCGCAGACGAGTTCAACCCACCACGCCTGCAAAAATGTCAAAATTCCCTGGGCGGCGGCAGCCATGGCGTTAGCGATCCACCTCCCCGAGAACAATGTCTAACGTTCCAATGATCGCCACCACGTCAGCCACCAGGTGCCCCTCCACCATCTTGCTGAAGGCTTGCAGATTAATAAACGATGGCGGACGGATGCGCACACGATATGGCTGCACCGTGCCATCGCTCACCACGTAATATCCAAGAATCCCCTTCGGCGCTTCAATCGAGTGATAGACCTCGCCCGGCGCGGGCTTCAGCACTTTGCCCACTTTCCCCATAATCGGTCCGCCTGGAATATTCTCGATTGCCTGCAAACAGATCAGCCGAGATTGCCGCATCTCTTCCATGCGCACGATGTACCGGTCGTAGGTATCGCCGTGCGTGCCCACCGGAATTTCAAACTTATATTGGTCGTACGCGGCGTACGGCATCGCCTTGCGCAAGTCCCATTTCACGCCGCTGGCTCGTAGCACTGGCCCGGAAACGCCCAGCGCAATCGCATCTTCCGCGGAAAGTTTGCCAACATTTCGTGTGCGCCCGATCCATATACTATTTCCTGTCAACAGCGTTTCGTATTCTTCGATGCGTTTGGCAAAATTTGTACAGAATCGCTCCACGTCTTTTTCAAACGTGTCGTACGCGTCGTATTGCAGTCCGCCAATGCGAAACGCGTGCGTAGTCAGCCGCGCTCCGCAATATTTCTCAAAAATCTTCAGAATCTCTTCGCGTTCGCGCATGCAATAAAACAGCGGCGTGAGCGCCCCAATATCCAATCCATGCGTTCCCAACCAAAGCAGGTGACTGGCAATCCGCTGCAATTCCGTCAAAATTGTGCGAATCACGCGCGCGCGCAGCGGCGCTTCAGCGTTCAGAAGCTTTTCAATCGTTTCGCAATAACCCAGCCCATTGCTGACCGCCGCCACATAATCCATCCGGTCTACATATGGCGCGAATTGCTGATACGTCCGATTCTCCGCAATCTTTTCCACGCCGCGGTGCAAATACCCGATGACGCATTCCGACCCGATCACCCGTTCCCCATCCAGCTTCAGTTTTACGCGCAGCACTCCGTGCGTGGACGGGTGCTGCGGCCCCATATTAATGACCAGCTCATCGGCGCCCAGCAGCGTATTCGATTTTTGCGGTGCGTCTTCGTGCAATGTAATTCCCACTGTCTCGTGACCTACTGTCCGCTCTCGATGCCGAGATTTTCCCGCACCCACGCTTTGTCCTGCTGCAAAATGTCGTAATCTTTGCGCAACGGATGCCCCTGCCACTCATCGGGCAGCAAGATGCGCTTTAAATCCGGATGTCCGCGAAACACAATTCCAAACAGATCAAACATTTCGCGTTCCAGCCAGTTGGCTGCGGGCCAAACATCTGTCAAGCTCGGCGCTTCTTCCGTCACTCCCAGCGGAATTTTCAGCCGAAGCCTCGTGTTGTGTGTAAAGGAATAAAGAATCGCGACCAGATCGAATCGTTTTTCGCGCCGCGGCCAATCCACCGCGGTCCAGTCCTCCAGAAGATCGAATTTCTCTTCATCGCGGGAGTAGCGCGCGATCGCCATCAGTTCTGAAGAATCAATCACCAGGTAAGACTGTTTGCGATCTTCCAGCGCTTCCAGAATTGCCGCACCGAAGCGTTCGCGGTACCGGCGCGTTAGTTCGTTATCCAATGGAATTTGCAATGCGATGGGCGGCTTCGCCGAAGGCGGTGTGGGCTTTGTCGGAGGCGGCGCCGTAGAGGTGTCTGCGCGTGGCGATGCGGCAGGCGGCGCGGGAGAAGCAGCCTCAGACTTGGAACTGTCGGGCGATGGAGGTGCCTTGGACTCGTCTGCCATGAACCCTATGGACAGGCTACGAACTTGCGTTTCTACTTCGCAACAAGCGAACGCTGTCAGTATTCTCCGAGAATGGCCGCTAAAAGGCTACGCGAATTAAGGCAGGAGCGAGAACGCGAGCCCGACTGCGCGGCGGACACACTCATCCAAAACCAAGCAGCCGATCGATCGTTCCAGCGTTTCTAACACACGCCCAAACACCAGTCAATGCGCTGTGAACATCCCATGAGGAAATTCCTGGCGATTTGGCGGCGCGCCTACCCAGTCTGTTATTGAAGTGCGGTTTCGTAGCGTGGAGTCAGGCCCAGTCGAGGGCACCTTTTTTGTATAGCCAGATGTAGCCGACCAGCAGGATGCCGAGGAACACAAACATTGAGATAAGCGCGAAGGAGCCCATGTGGTGGGCCACCCAGCCGCGGAACGAAATCGCCCAGGGAAA
>DASXBH010000310.1:0-6212 GCA_036491775.1 Candidatus Acidiferrum sp. | reverse complement strand
CGCTCCTGGCTCAGGGAGCTGCTTTTCTTTTCAGATTGCGCTGAAACTCTGTGACCCGGCGCGAGTGGCCGTCACTCACGAATCCTGCCCTGCAAAGGTCCTGGTCATTTCCCAACAACCGGCAGATTGTGAACTGCTCGGTTGGTTGCTGCAGCTTCGTGGTTTACAGCCAGACTTCGTGAAGAGTGCTGCCGAAGCTCACGCGTTGCTTAAATCTCAAGCTGACCTACAAACGCCGTATCCAGTAGTGCTGATCGACCAGAACCCTGGTGACACTCACGGCTACGACATTGCTGCCAAAGTTCGCAGCATTGCCCCAAACCCCTTCACCGCGATCATCCTGGCTACCGCCGAGCCATTATTCAGCGATGATCCACGCGCCAGCAAAGTGGGAATAGTTCGCCGTATTTCCAAACCTATCCTCAGCCGTCCCCTGTATTCGGCTTTGCAAGTCGCCCTGGGCAGGGCCGCAGGCGACCGCGCAGAAATCGCCGAAATCGGGGTCACGCCAACTCCCTTGGATATTCTTCTCGTCGAAGACAACCATGTGAACCAGAAACTCGCCACGTGGCTTCTACAACGATTGGGCCACCGCGTGACCACCGTCGAAAACGGCGCCGAGGCTTGCAGGATCACCGAAGAGTCCCAGTTCGACGTCATCCTCATGGATTTACAAATGCCGATTATGGGCGGCCTTGAAGCCACGGAGAGAATTCGCGCATTCGAAAAGGCCACTCAACGGCACACGCCGATTATTGCCATGACCGCCCACGCCGCAAGACAGGATGAGTTGCGATGTCGGGAAGCGGGTATGGACGACTATCTTACTAAACCCATTCGTCGCGACCTGCTGGTCGAAATTTTGCAGCGTATCGCGACACAAATCGAAACGCGGAAAGGGCCAGCCATGCCTGAGCTCAAAAATGATTCTTCCTTAGCTGTCTGGAACCTCGCCGAATTGATGGAACGCGTCGAAGGTGACCAGGAGTTTTTCCACGAGTTACTGTTGTTGTTTCGGGAAGACAGTAAGAAAAATCTAATAAAGGTCAGGCAGCAACTGGCCGAAAGAGACTATCAGGGGCTGTCGCGCACGGCGCATACGCTGAAGGGCATGTTTCGCAACCTTTCCATGCCTGCCGCGGCGGAAATTGCGGCCAAGCTCGAAACGGCGTCACGCGATGAGTCGCACAATGAATTGCCGGGGTTTGCGGCTGAGTTGGACCGGTTCGTTGCCGAGGCGCTTCAGCTGGTGGAAGCGCAGTTGGGGGAGGTGAAGGCGTGAACATACTGATTGCCGAAGATGATGCGCTTTCCCGCGTGCTGCTGGAACGGATTTTGCAACGGGCCGGATACGACGTGATCGCGGTCGAAAACGGGCGTAAGGCACTTGAGGAATTGTCTAAACCGGACCCGCCTCGTCTCGCGCTTCTCGACTGGGTTATGCCGGAAAAGGATGGTGTCGAAGTATGTCATCAGCTTCGCCAGATGCGTGAACAGGCTTATACCTACACCATTTTGCTTTCTTCCCGTGAAAGTAAGCAGGACATTGTTCAGGGACTCGAGGCCGGAGCCGACGATTACCTCACCAAGCCTTTCGACGCCGAAGAATTGAAAGCGCGTTTACGCGCCGGCGAGCGTATCCTGAACCTGGAAGATCGTCTGGTCGAAGCGCGGGAGAGTATGCGTTTCCAGGCTACCCACGACCTACTGACTTCATTGTGGAATCGCGGCGTCATTGTCGAGTTGCTTTCGCGAGAAGTGTTGCGCGCGCGCCGGGAAGGCAATTCTCTCGCTGTGATGATGTGCGACATCGACCATTTCAAAGCGGTGAACGACGAATTTGGGCATGCCGCCGGCGACGATGTGCTTCGCGAAGTCTCTCGCCGCTTGCACCATTCGGTGCGGTCCTACGATATGGTGGGCCGCTACGGTGGGGAAGAATTTCTGGTAGTTTTGAATCGATGTGATCCGGCCAGTGCCGTGGCGCGCGCGGAAAATCTGCGATCCGGAGTCGCTGGCAAGCTCATCTCCACGCCGAGCAAAGCTATCCGGGTCACCATCAGCGTAGGTCTTGCGCTTAGCGTAGATTTTCCCCAGGCTGACGTCGACGAAGTAATTCACCAGGCAGATTTGGCGCTCTACGCAGCTAAAAGGGCGGGGCGCAATTGCGTTCGCTTAGCGCCGCCAGCGAGCGATCCGGAAGCACGCAACGGAATCGCCACCGAATCGGCGGCACTCAGCACATAAGTAAGCGCACAATATATCCTTACAAAATTCACTTAACCTTGCTCAGATTTTGTTCCAGCATTTGCCGCATGGCGGCGGTTGATCCCGGAGCGCGTCGTTCCCGCCAGTTTTCCAGTCGCTTGCAGGTTTCTTCGATGTTCGAAAACAGCAACGGATTCTTGAATGCGGCTCGCCAGGTGGGAACGATAGAGCGCATCCGGTCCCACACAATCCAAATCTCTCCATTGCTCTCGAAAAAAATCTCATCATTGATTAAATCGCGATTTACGATGCTCGCGACCATGTCCCAATAGCTGATCACCATGCGGATGTAGGTGTTTTCCTGGCTGCCCTGCGGATATTTCTGCATCACTTCTTCAGGCGTCGAGGCTTGAAAATGCTCCACAAACCAGCCACGCGCTTCGCGGAGACGCGGTTCCCGGCGCAAATCATACAGCCGCAGCATAAGGTTCACTTCTTCGTACGTGATCTGTGACATGGGCAAATCTCCTTTACGATGCCGCGGAAGCGGGATGGACTTTTTCCGAGGTAGCGGCGGGACTCACCAGCTCCACGCGTTGTGCGTCGGACAGGGGGATGCCCTGACGCTGAAACTCCAGTTGGATGCGGCGGCGCAGTTCGCGCGCCACATCGTCTTGCCGCGCCGGCGCTGTGCGCACCTGCAAACGAATGGTCGAGGCGCTCTGATCATATGATTGCAGGCCCAGTATGCGTGGACCATCAACAATTGCTTGCGACCACGCGGGATCGGCACGCAGCTCCGTCGCCGCGATATCGAGAGCCTGAAGCGCTTTTTCCTGCGCGACTTGCGGCGAGACAGCGATGTCCACAAATGCCTGCGACCAGTCACGGCTCAGATTGCTCACGCTGCGAATCTCGCCATTGGCAATCGTCACGATGGCTCCGCGCGCATCGCGCAACACCGTGCGCCGCAAATCCAGTTGTTCCACCCGGCCCGATATGTCGCTGACCTGGATCGTGTCGCCCACGGCATACTGATCCTCAAGCACGATATGGAATCCCGCCAGCGCGTCGCGCACCAGGCTCTGCGCTCCCAGCCCTAGAGCCAGCGCGACGACCGACGCTACGATCACCACTGGCATAACGTTGATGCCGATCTCCAGTGCCGCTGTCAACCCCGCCAACGCCCAAATGACTTTGTTGCCGATGGTATACACGCTGTTCGAAAGGGTGCGCGTTTGTTGCTCGCGAGCTTGCGCGTTTCGCGATGGTGCCGGCGCGGGCTTCACGATCAACTGGGTTAACGCGCGCCACGAACGGCTAAGGATCACGGCGGCGCCAAAAATGATAAGGAGATGTAGCAGGTTGCTGAGCGTGAATTCCGGTAGGTTTGTGAGGAAGCTAGACATAGGGATTGCTGCGGGGCGAGTATACCATTGGTGGCAGTACGATGCAGTCGCGCGCAAACCGCGTGTGCACTTGCACCCGGAGGGACTCAGGTGAACATCAGACAGGCGATTGTTGCAGGCTTACTTTTCGTCGCCATCGCGTGCGGAACAGCCTCGGTGCCGGCGACTGGCCAGAACCCCACTGGCATTGCTCCCGACCGGCGCAATCCCGACGATTCGCCTTCCTCCGCTCCAATCAACCCGTCCGCGGAAAAGAAGCGGCTCGAAGAAAACGAGAAAGACATTAAAACAAAAATCGAGCGACTCTATGAACTGGCGACGGAATTAAAAGCGGAAGTGGATAAGACCGATTCCAGCAAGGTTCTGAGCTTGAACTTAGTGAAAAAGGCTGAAGAAATCGAAAAGCTCGCTCATGACATCAAGAACCGCTCCAAAGGCTGAAGCGCGTTGAACGCTGGGAAAGCGAGCAAATCCCGTGTATCATTAAACAGATTTGGCGCCGCAGTTGCTTGTGTGCCGGGCAGAACTGGCGCTAAGTTTTCCGCGATGAAGTGGGCCGGTAGCTCAGATGGATAGAGCGTATGCCTCCGGAGCATAAGGTCGCGAGTTCGAACCTCGCTCGGCCCGCCACTTTCTTCGATTCCCCGAGATAGTTTGTGATCAACTTGGGCCTCGGCAGGGCCCAGGTTGTCGCTATCTCTATCCAGCTTTCCGGACCCAGTCAATTCCAGCATCGATTGCCAGTCGGTCCAGTTCCATTAATTTTGCGTCGGGCACTCGTTCGTGTAGCAGCGCGAACGCCGTCTCCCTGGGAAGCGCTTGCGTCAATTCCAACAAGGCGCCGAGCATCACCATGTTGGTGGCTTTGGCGTTGCCGAAACCATCTGCGATCTTCGCGGCCGGTATGCAGTGCACGCCGGATTGACCGGCCTTGCAACCTGCCGGTATCGCCTCACCGTTGTACAAGACCATGCTTCCCGGCAGCATTTGCGGCGCGAACTTCTGTAGCGACAATTCATTCATCGCAATCAACACGTCTGGATGTTCGACCAGCGGCGAACCTACCCGCTCGCGACTGAGGCAAACGTGGCAGTGTGCGCTTCCACTACGCATTTCCGGACCATACGACGGCAAGCAACTTACCTCGCGCCCTTCGCGCATCCCCATTTCCGCGAGGATCTGCCCCAGCAGGAGCACGCCTTGTCCGCCAAACCCCGCAATCTTCAGTCGTAAATCGGATTGCGATGAATTCGTGCCAGCGCCTGGGCCGCGCGCCGTCTCAGTCTTCGCCGCAAATCCTAACAGCGCTGGAACGCTTATTTGCGGCACATCCTCCGCAACTTCCGGCAGCTTCCGATCCCGCAAAATGCCCAGAGGAAACACCGGTTGCATTTTGTCGGCGATCCACGTCCGCGCTTCGTCCGGAGCCATTTTCCAGATCGTTGGGCATGGCGACAGAATCTCCACAAAGCTGAATCCCGCGCCATCGCGTTGCAATTCCAGCGCGTGCCGCACCGCCTTGCGCGCCTTCATAATATTTTTGTTGTCGCTCAGCGAAACTCGCTCGATGTATATCGGAGCTTCCAGCGTCGCCAGAATCTCCGCCATGCGCAGCGGATAGCCTTCATTCGACGCACGCCGTCCCCACGGCGAGGTGGTACTGGTTTGCCCCACCAGCGTTGTAGGCGCCATCTGCCCGCCGGTCATGCCGTAGATTCCGTTATTCACGAAGAACACGGACAGCTTCTCGCCACGATTCGCCGCATGCACAATTTCCGCGGTGCCAATCGCCGCCAGGTCGCCGTCGCCCTGATACGCCACCACCAGGCTGTGTGGATTCGAACGCTTCAGCGCAGTGGCCACGGCCGGTGTGCGTCCGTGCGCCGCTTGCACATTGCCCACATCAAAGTAAAAATACGCGAACACCGAGCAGCCCACCGGACTCACAAAAATTGCGCGATCCTGCATTTCCATATCCGCGATCGCTTCGGCGATCAGTTTATGCACCACACCATGTCCGCAGCCCGGGCAGTAGTGGGTCTGCTGCTGCAAATCCGCTTTGCGCTCATATCGCCCATAAAACACTGGCGATTTCGATTTGATTACCTCGTATTCGTTCACGGCGTTACCTCATCTAGACAAAACAACAGCTCACACACCCCACTCTGCCGTCATTCCCATTCGCTCCAGCAACTCCCGGCACACTTCGCCGGCCAGCGGCACATTGCCTCCGGTGCGGCCAAAGAATTCCACTTGTACGCTCCCGTTCAGCGCCAGTCGAACGTCTTCCACCATCTGTCCGGTGCTCATCTCCACCACAAACACCACGTGCGCACGATGCGCCGCCCGGCGCAATGCATCGGAAGGGAAGGGCCACAACGTAATCGGCCGGAAAAGTCCCGCGCGCACGCCTTCTTTGCGCAGTTCGTCCACCGTGGACCGCAGCACCCGCGACGTAATTCCATAACCCACCAGCAGCACTTCCGGATCGTCGCAACGGTACAATTCATGCCGCGCCTCAACCTCCGCCGCTGCTTTGTATTTTTCTGCCAACTTGCGGACATGCTGCTCGAGCTTGTCCGGCTCCAGTTGTAT
>DASXBH010000309.1:0-6570 GCA_036491775.1 Candidatus Acidiferrum sp. | reverse complement strand
GTGTTGGGCAAGCATTCGGGACGCAACGCGCTGCGGCAAACGCTGAAGGAATTGGGCTACGAGCCAAGCGACGAGGAGCTGGCGGAATGTTACCGCCGCGTCACTACGTTTGCGGACGAATCGAAACAGGTCCGCGCACGGGATATTATGGCCATTGCGCATGAAGTGATGCGGCGCAAGGGCGTGCCGGTGGCCAGCGGCGCGTCGCAAGCTTAGAGCCTGATCTGACGGAATCTGGATCGCAACAGGGAAGCGGGATATGAAAGTCAAAAAGAAGATCGTGCTGTTGCCGGGCGACGGAATCGGCCCCGAGGTGACACGCGCGGCGGCCAACGTGTTGCAGGAGTGCGCGCGCGAATTCCAGCATCAGTTTGAGTTAGTAGAATTTCCCATTGGCGGCGCAGCGATCGACAAAACCGGCACGCCGCTGCCGAATGAAACATTGGATGCCTGCCGCAAGGCAGACGCGATTTTTCTGGGCGCGGTAGGCGGACCGAAGTGGGATTCGTTACCACCGGGGCAGCGTCCCGAGTCTGGATTATTGGCGCTGCGCAAGGGATTGGGACTGTACGTCAACCTCCGGCCGATTCGCATGCTGGAGCCGCTTCGTGGAATTTCGCCATTGAAGGCCGACCGGCTGGGCGATCTGGACATTGAAATTGTGCGGGAACTCGCGGGCGGAATGTATTTTGGCGAACGCGGAACCGTGAAAGAACATGGCGTGGAGCGGGCGTTTGATACCGAATCGTATTCGACGGCCGAAGTGGAGCGGATTGCGACGTTTGCGTTTGCCCGCGCGGAGGGGCGTTCGCGTCGGCTGTGTTCGGTGGACAAGGCCAATGTGCTGGCCAGTTCGCAATTGTGGCGGCGCACGGTGAGTGGGATGGCCCCGGCGCATCCGGCGGTGAAGCTCGAACACATGTACGTTGATAATGCCGCAATGCAACTGATGCTGAGGCCGACGCAGTTTGACATTATTTTGAGCACCAATATGTTTGGCGACATTTTGAGCGATGCGGCGGCGGGACTGGTCGGTTCGATTGGGCTGATCCCTTCGGCGAGTTTCGGGAATAATACCGCGCTGTTTGAGCCGATTCACGGTTCGGCGCCGACGCTGGTCGGAAAAGACATGGCCAATCCGATTGGGTCGATCCTGAGCGCGACGATGATGCTGCGCGATGCGTTCGGATTGAGTCTGGAAGCGGATTGGGTGGAGCAGTCGCTGCTGCGGGTGCTGGGCGCGGGCTATCGCACCAGCGATATCAGCGAGCCGGGAGCCAAGACCGTGGGCGGCTCGGTGTTCAGCGACATTTTGCACGAAGAGATGCAGCGCACCTTTGAGCACGCCGAGAAATATGGCTGGGGCGTGTAGTTCTGCCGGCGCTTGCCGGCGAATGAATCGGAACCGTTAGGGAATCAGCAAGACGCCGGTTCACCCGTATGTCCAGCGAAGAATTCCTGAAGCAGGCCTATGAATGGTTCAACGCTCGTGACGTGGAGCGGGTGCTTGCGGGTATGCATGAAGATGTAATGTGGGCGAATGGGATGGAAGGTGGGTACGTGCACGGGCGCGAAGGTGTCCGCAGCTATTGGAAGCGGCAGTGGGAGATGGTCGACCCGACGATCGAGCCGGTGACCTTTGCGAAAGGCTCGAACAATGAAGTGACCGTCGAAGTGCATCAGACGGTGCGCGACCTCGAGGGCAAGGTGCTGCTCGATCACATGGTGGGGCACATTTTTTGGTTGGAAGACGGGCTGATCAAGCGGTTCGACATCCGCAGAGCGTAAACAATTTTGATCACCCTTGTCCCTGCACATTGCGCGCGTCACCGTCGTAAAAATGAAAACTCAGCGTCTAACCTTGGGATTGGCGCCCCTAACGAGACCCGTGGCATTGGTGGGCTCAAGTTGGTTGCGAGAAGGCGGTGGGGATGCTAATTTTAAACGTTCCGAGCGAGCCGGACGCAGCAAGGGGACCTGAAAACGGGGGCGGCCGGGAAGCAAACCTGTTCCCGGAGTATCTGCGGCAACAAGTGCTTCTGAAGTGGTGAAGGATCCAGGACACCCCGCGTCCTAACGACCGAGAACATTCAGATCGATATGCCAGAGCATTCTTCCAACGTGAATGGCGGCGAAGCCGGGCGTGTGCGCGGAGTGACGTACTGGCGCGTGGAAGGGTCACTGTTGGAGATGAGCGCGCTTCGCAGCGTGGGGTTCTTCAACTGGAACAGCCAAAGCTTTCTGGAGCGGTGGGTACGCAGGGCAGCCATGGTGGCGATCACTTTGATGCGGCCGGCTACGTACCTGGCGAGCCGCACCTTTGCGACGCGTTTTTTGCATAGTGTCCTGCGGGGAATTACCCGCGACCGGCTAGACCTGCTGGGCGAAGAATACTTCCACTACGAATTGAAACCTAAGATGCGTCGCGACTCCGTGGAGAAACTGATCGACGCGGTGCGTAATGGGGAGCAGATCATTCTGGTCGGGCAAATGCTGGAGCAGGTGTTGCGGCCGATGGCGGAATATTTTAGCGCGGCAGGCTTCATCGCCAACCGGTTGGAGTTTCGCGATGGGGTGGCGACGGGGCGGTTGCTGCCTCCGGTGATTCGACCGCGTGGTCCGTTTGCGTGGCTGGCCAGCGGGTCGGTGGATGGAAGATTGTCGCAGGCGAAATTGCTGGGGCAACTGGATTGGAAGAAGGCGCCGGAGAATCTAGAGCGGGCGACGCTGACGGTGGTGCGGCCGAAGGCGCCGGCGGATCGTTCGGTAGGACGCTTGAGCAGCACGCCTCGTGTAGATGGCTTGCGAGTGCGCGAGACGCTGGCCGGCAAGCACTTGATGCTGATTGGCGTGACCGGCTTCATCGGGAAAGTGTGGTTGGTGGATTTGCTGGAGAAGATTCCGCAAATCGGGAAAGTTACGCTGTTGATCCGGCGGAATCGTACGACGTCGGCAAAGCGGCGCTTCGAAAAGATTGTGGAAGAGTCGCCAACGTTTGACCGGTTGCAGGAAACGTATGGCGCGAACCTGGCAAGTTTTCTGAAGGAAAAAGTAGAAGTTGTGGAAGGCGACGTGAGCCAACCGGGATTGGGGCTGGACGCGGAAACGCAAACGAGGCTGGCGCGTTCGCTGGATGTGATTGCCAATAGCGCTGGGCTGACGGATTTCAATCCAGATTTGCGGGATGCGCTGTCGTCGAATGTGGATTCGACGAATTATCTGCTGGAATTTTTGCGGCGCTGCGATCACGCCGGGTTGATGCACCTTTCCACGTGCTACGTGGTGGGAATGCGCGATGGGCGAGTGACGGAAGAGCTGGTCGATAATTACAATCCTGCGAACCATGCAGATTTCGATGCGGCGCGGGAAATTGCTTCGTTGCGGGAAATGGTGAAGCGCATCGAGGAGCGAGCGGAGAGCGCGGAACTGGCCAAGGCGCTGCATCGCCAGGCGTTGGGTAAAGGCGGCGATCCTTCGAAGGTGCCATCGGATGAGTTGGCGGGTGTGACGAAACGCAACCGGGCGCGCTGGGTGCGGAATCGTTTGGTGCGCGTGGGAATGAAGCGTGCGCAGCATCTTGGCTGGCCGAATACCTATACGTTCACGAAGAGTTTGGGCGAATCGATACTGGCGCAGCGCGGGCGGGATTTGCCGATTGCGATTGTGCGGCCATCGATCGTCGAGAGTTCGGAGCGCACGCCGTTCATTGGATGGAATGAGGGAATCAATACATCGGGGCCGCTCTCGTATTTGTTGGGAACGACGTTTCGGCAATTGCCCTCGAACGAGCACAAGTGTCTGGACGTGATTCCGGTGGACATGGTGACGCGCGGGATGACGCTCATTGCTGCGGCAATTGTGGAGCGCAAGAATGCGCGGCTGTATCAGTTAGCGACGTCGGCGATTAATCCGGTAAATATGGGGAGATCAATTGAGTTGACCGGGCTGGCGCACCGCAAATATTACAAAGCGCAGCACGGGTTCGAACATTGGTTCCGGCTGAAGCTGGAGACCATTCCGGTGTCGAAGCAGCGGTATGAGCGGCTCTCGATACCGATGCAGAAGGCGGTGGTGTCGCGGATTAATCGTGTAGCGACGACGCTACATGTGAGCAAGCCGCCGCTGGCGAAAACTGAGCGCGACCTAGTGCGGGCCGAGAAGCTAATTGAATTGTACGAGCCGTTTATTCTGCACAACGAGCATGTGTTCGAATGCGAGAATGCGCGCGTGCTTTCGGCGGCGCTTAGCGCGGAAGAGAAGGCGCTGTTTGATTTTTCACCGGAAGCGATTGACTGGTGGGATTACTGGATTAACATCCACATACCGGCATTGCGGCGGTGGTGCTACCCGTTGATGGAAGGGCGTCCGCTGGAGGCCAGGGAGCCGCGGGCTTTGGATTGGTCGGCGCCTGCGGAAGGGGCGTCGGCGGCGATGCTGTAGCGGTAGCGGTGCATTCGATTCACACTTACCTATGGCGATTTTTCTAACCGGCTCGACAGGATATTTGGGCAGCTATCTGGCTGCTGGAATTCTTTCCGGACATTCGGACCGGCTGAATCTGCTGGTGCGCGCGAAGAGCGAGCAGGAAGCGCGGGAACGGTTGTGGCAATCGCTGCAACTGCACTTGGAATTTCGGGAGTTTCTGGAATATCTGCAGACGAGGGTGCGGATTTTTCGCGGCGATCTGACCAGCGAGCGATTTGGACTGGATGACGCCGAATATCATGCGCTGGTGGATTGCACGGATTCGGTTTTGCATTGTGCGGCGTCGCTGAATCGCAAGTCGGAAAAACAGTGTTTGAACGTGAACCTGCGCGGGTCGCTGGAAGTGATTCAGTTGGCGCGGCGGGCGCAGAATCATCACGGATTGCGGCGGTACTCGCTGGTATCGACCGTGGCGGTGGCGGGCAAGCGTCAGAATGAAGTGGTGACGGAAGACGCAGCGGTTGACTGGAATCGTTCGGACTACGATCCCTACGCGCGCACGAAAAAATTCAGCGAACATATGCTGCACCAGTTGCTGCCCGACGTACCGCATACGATTTTCCGCCCGGCGATTGTGATGGGTGACAGCAGGCGTCCGGAGACGACACAATTCGATATGGTGCAGGCGTTCGATACGCTGGCCCGGCTGCCGATTTTGCCGCTGCGCCCCAATGACCGGATTGATATTGTGCCGGCGAATTATGTTGGAGCGGCGATTGTGAAGATTCATCAGATGGAGAAGCCGGCACTCGGGATTTACCATTTGTCTTCGGGGGCGGGCTCGCAGACGTATAAAGAATTGACGGATGCGTTGGCTGGGCAGGGCGGATGGAACAGGCCGAGTTATCAACCGTGGCTTGGCGGGCCATTTTCGAAGACGGTAAATTGGTTGGCGTTTCGCGGCGGGGCGGTGGGCTATGGCGCTTCGTTGCTGAAGGTGTTTTGGCCGTATTTGGATTGGAATACAGTGTTTGACAATTCGCGAGTAGTTGAGGAAATGGGCGAGGCTCCAGCCAAATTTTCTACGTACGCGTATCCTTTGCTGCAATTCAGCCGGGCAAGTAAGTTCAAGTACCCGGCGAAGCCGTGGCCTGCAACGGACCCGGCGAGCGGTGCGCTGCCGCAAGTAGCAGGGAGCGCGCGCGCATGACGGACTTTCTGTTGGTGGCGTGGGTCAGCGCGCTGATTGAAATCCGGCGGCTCGGCTGGATATTTGGCCTGGGGAAGCGTTGGACACCCGGGGAAAAACTGAAGTTGCTGTTTGCGGGCTACAACGGTACGCGGAATACCGGAAGCGATGTTCGGGTGCACGAAATGATCCGGCAGATTCGCCATGTGCTTGGCCCGGAGAATACCGACTTCAGTGTGATGTCGCAGAATTTCGACCTGACCAAGGGATATTTTGATGGCACGCGCCAAGTGCATCTTCCGGATGTATTTCCTCCGTTTTTGTTTCGCGAGGTGCATGCCAACCACGGCGTGATTTCCTGCGAAGGTTCGATGTTCAAGAGCAAATTCGCGAATGCGCTGACCACCATGATGATCGGCTCGCTGGGACTGGCCTCAGCGGAAAATAAATTGTCAGTGGCGTATGGCGGCGACGCGGGTCACATGGACGACCTGATCCAGCGCATGTGCGCGCGGTATACGAAAGACTCCATGGTGATTACGCGCAGCCTGGAATCGCAGCAGTTGCTGAGCAGCTTGGGCGTGCCGAATGAACTTGGGGCCGATACGGCGTGGACCTTTGAGCCGCACCCGCCGGAGTATGCGGAGAAGACCCTGCGCGCGGCAGGCTGGGACGGCTCGACGCCAATTCTGGTGTTGTGTCCAATTCATCCGTTTGTGTGGCCGGTGCGCGCGTCGATTGGAAAATATCTGGCTAAGGTGACGACCGGCGCGTACAAGGATAGCCAGTACCGGACGGTGTATTTCTTCGAGTCTGGCGCGGAAGTCGACAAGAAGTTTGGACACTATGTGGATGGGTACGTTCAGGCGACGAAAGCATTTTTGCAGAAGCATCGCGTGTTTCCGATTCTGGTGGCGATGGAACGTTTGGATGCAGTAGCTTGCCGGGAGATCGCC
>DASXBH010000308.1:0-9330 GCA_036491775.1 Candidatus Acidiferrum sp. | reverse complement strand
TTTTTACTGGCCTTGGTCCTTCTCTTCGTAGTGTTGCTCTTCGAATTCCGTACTTTCTCGGCACCCGTCGCCATCCTGGCTTCCGCTTTGCTCTCAACATTTGGCGGATTTCTGGCGTTGCTGATCACCCAGACGGCCTTTAACGTGGCATCGTTTATGGGCATGATCATGGTCATCGGTATCGTGGCCAAGAACGGTATTCTCCTCCTCGACGCGGAACATCGTTTCCGCAAACTCGGCTTCACGCCGGAAGACGCGTTGGTGCAAGCTGGCCGCCGCAGGTTGCGTCCTATCGCCATGACGGCATTAGCCACAATCGCGGGAATGCTCCCACTGGCGCTGGCCATCGGCTCAGGTTCGCAGATGTTGCAACCACTTGCCATCGCGGTTATCGGCGGACTACTCTGCTCCATCGTTTTATCGCTGATTCTTACGCCGATTATTCATTTTTATCTGGACCGGCAGAAAGTGCGGGTTGAAGCACTGTCGTAACCCGCGATTAACGAGACGTTCACATAAATCGAAATATCATCGTGCCTAAGGAATCCAACATGCACGTGCTGATCGTAGAAGACGAGCCCGAAATGGCCGGCTTGCTGAGCAAGGGCCTGCGAGAAGAGATGTGTGCGGTCAGTGTGGCCCGCGATGGCAAAACGGCGCTGGAAATTTCCGCAGCGCAAAGCTTCGACCTGATTTTGCTGGATGTGATGCTGCCAAAGATGAGTGGCATTGAGGTCGCGCAGCAGCTTCGCAAGAGAGAGCATGAAGCGCCTATATTAATGTTAACGGCCCGCGATTCTTTGCCTGACATTGTGCGCGGGTTGGACGCCGGGGCAGACGATTACTTAACCAAGCCTTTCTCTTTTTTGGAGTTGCTCGCGCGAATGCGGGCTTTGGTGCGGCGCAATGAATTTCACCGCAAAAATGTGCTGGAAGTGGAAGATCTCGTGCTCGACCTGATTTCGCACCGCACTTTCCGTAAGGGTCACGAAATTCACCTTTCGCTAACCGAGTTTCGTCTATTGGAATTGCTGGTGCGCAATGCCGGCAATACCGTATCTCGCCAGGAAATTCTGCAAACCGTCTGGTCCAATGGCAAGGACGTCAGCGAAAACACATTGGATGCTTTCGTGCGTCTGCTGCGCAAAAAAATTGATCAGGATAGTGACACCAGGCTCATCCAGACTCACCGGGGATTCGGATATTCGGTTGGTGCTTTGAAAAATTCATGAGCCTCACGATTCGGGCACGCCTGACCCTGCTTTATTTTGGTGTGCTTACGGGAGCATTGCTGATTTTTGTATTGCTCTGCGACTATGGTTTTCAGCGCAGCATCAATACCACGGTAAACGAAGCGTCCCTGAATAACTTGGAATCGGTGCGCCGCGTAATCGATGCTTCCCTCGGGGAAGGATTGCCAGTGGTGCGGGAGCGGCTAACCGCGCTATCAAACGTATGGGCCAATAGCGCCATCTTCGAGGTCGCCGGCCCAAACGGTGAATGGCTGTTCCGATCGCCACGATTTCTGTCGATGCAATTCCCTCTGCCGGAGGCGGTAGAAAATCAGACGGCATTCGTCACCGACAATCTGAATTGGTTCCAGTTCCGCATTGCCCGCCAGCGTGTAAGTGTGGGCGGCCAGACCTTTCTTATTGACGCGGCAGTGCCCACCGAACCGTTTGATCAGGCCCTGGACCGGTTTCGAAGAATCGAGAAAGAATTCATCCCGCTCCTGATCCTCGTTGCCTCTCTGTTGGGATACTGGCTAAGCGGCAGAGCCCTGGCTCCGGTGGCCGGAATCATTCAAACCGCCGAGGGCATCGGTGTGCAAAATCTGTCGCAGCGGTTGGAAGTTCCCCGGGCCAAAGACGAACTCCGGCGATTGACCGAGACGGTAAACGACATGCTGGCGCGTATCGAATCCTCCGTCAAACGCATGAATCAATTCACGGCCGACGCTTCGCACGATTTGCGGACACCTCTAGCCCTGATTCGGACCAATGCGGAACTCGCTTTGCGGCGCAACCGCAGTGAAACGGAATATCGCGAAACTTTGGCACGCATTCTTACTTCGTCGGAGGAAACCACCGAATTAATTGAGAAATTGCTGATGTTGGCGCGGGCCGATGCGGGCGCTTCTCAATTGACGTATCAGGTCGTGGAGCTAGGTGTCACCGTGTTACGCGCATCGCGTAAGGCGCAGGTGCTGGCGCTTTCCAAGGGCGTTGTGTTCTTTGAAAACGTGTCTAACACTCCGATGTTTGTGAAGGCCGATCACAGTGCGATTGAGACCCTGCTACTCAGCTTGTTGGATAACGCGGTGAAATATACGGCATCCGGCGGTCAGGTTTTCCTGCGTTCTCGGCAGGAGGACGGATTCGCGCTGATTGAAGTGGAAGACACAGGAATAGGAATCGCAGACATTGATCTGCCGAAAATCTTCAACCGGTTCTTCCGCGCAGATCAAGCTCGCTCGCGGGAGATTCGCGGCTCGGGTCTCGGCCTGTCGATTGCGCAATGGATCGCCGAAATTCACAACGGCACGATTGCAGTGAGAAGCGAACTGGCACGCGGTTCGCTCTTCACCGTTCGTTTGCCGCTCACGATCGCGCCCGCTACTAACCAAATACCTGAAGTAATCAACCAACCCAGCACGGTTGCACCTCATTGATGGCGCCAATCTGAAAGCTCTTTCACCCGTTCTTTAACCTACTGTTAACCTGCATTCATCTGCGAGTAAGCGCATCGTGGCCTAATCCTCCTCAGAAAAAGAGCAGGAGCCTCCCTGATTGAGCGCGCTCCCAAAGGTTGAGTTGAGGCTTCCGCCCTTTCGGGTGTCCTAAGACATAGAGTCGAGTTTACCGAATCGTCGTAGGGGTGTGCCTACCGGCGATGCGAACGAGCCGAGTTGCATGCTTGGGTCTACCGAATGTCTCGTACCTATCGACAAGAAATCGGGATGCAAATTGAAAAGTTCGAATAGAGGGAGATTTAAATGAATCGATTTTTACGACTGTTCACAATGCTCTGCGCGCTTCTGACATTAGGTGTGGTCAACCTGGTCGCCCAGACAGATAAAGGATCAATTTCCGGGCACGTCACCGATACCTCCGGCGCCGTGTTGCAGGGCGCTTCCATCGAATTGCAGCCCACCGGAATAATCGTTGTTTCCGATAAGCAAGGCGGTTACTTCGTGAATGCTCTCAATCCGGGGACCTATACGATCACCGTGACCTATGTAGGCTTCTCGCTGTTCACCAAAGTATTCGAGATCAAGGCCGGTCAAACCACAACTCTCGATGTAAACATGGAAGTCACATCACAGAAGGATCAAGTGCTGGTCACGGCAGAGCGCGCTTCGGGCGAAGCTGAAGAAGTCAACCGCCAGCGAACAGCAGACAACATCATGCAAGTCCTCACCAACGAAGTCATCATTAGCTTGCCGAACGCCAACATCGCCGATGCCGTGGGACGGTTGCCCAGCGTCAGCCTGGAGCGTGACGAAGGTGAAGGCAAGTACGTGCAAGTGCGCGGAACCGAGCCGAGGCTTACCAACGGGACAATCGATGGCGTGAGTATTCCGTCACCTGAGTCTGGGGCGCGGCAAATCAAATTTGACGCCATTCCCGCGGACATCGTGGAGTCGGTGGAAATCAACAAAACACTACAGGCCAACATGGACGGGGACGGAATCGGCGGCTCGGTGAATCTCGTTACCAAGACGGCTACGGAACGCCCCACCGTCTCGATTTTTGGTCTGGGAGGGATGATTCCGATCGAACAAGGTCGCAACAACTTCACCACTACGGCTACCGTTGGCCAACGCTTCGGGTCGAGTAAGAAATTCGGAGTGTTGGGGGGCTTCTCCTATGATTGGGAAGGCCGGGGAATTGATGACACGGAGCCGGTCCCGGATATCAATAACTTCGGGACGCCTCAACAACAACGCTGGTTCGATTCCGCAGATCTTCGCGCGTACCAATATTATCGATCGCGGTATGGTGTGGCGGGGAGTGCAGACTACCAGATCGGGCAAAACTCCAATCTATACTTGCGCGGCCTCTTTTCCGATTTTCACAATTTCGGGGACCGCTGGGTGTACACGCTGAACGACAACAGCACCGGCAGTAACATCAATCTACTGAATGGCAGTGGTGGTGCACCGTCGTTCAATAACTCGACTAGGCGTCCCCGCTACATCATCAGCAGCTTGGTGCTGGGTGGAAAACACGTCCTCGCAAGCACGTGGTTCTCTTGGGATATTTCCGGATCGTTCGCCAGTGAAAATGACAACGGTTACGGCCAGGGCTCCTTTGGCGTCCCCACCCCTTCGACCTTTACAAGCGCTTGCACCTACGATGCTGCGGCGAGTGGCCAGACAGCGTTTCCACCACATTGGTCGCCGGCGTGTTTCACGGAGGCCTATAACCCCGCACTTTACGTGCTGCGCGATTTCAACATTAGCCGTGGCAAGACCGCTCAAGTGAACTTCCAGCTCGCGGGCGCCATGGGCAAGCGCTACCACATCGGGTCACATTTGGCGACGATCGAGATTGGTGGCAAATTTCGAAACGCACACAAATACGATCACGCTTATTCAGACGATTATGCCATTCCGACAATCGGTGGTACCGGCCCAGACCAAAACGACGTGCCTCCCAGTTCACAAATCCCTTTTACTCTTTTTCCCAGCTCTGCTGGTGGCCACAGTTATTACCATGGTGGCGCTACCTATCCTCTGGGCCCCTTCGCGGATTACTCCAAGACTATGAAATATGTTCTCGCGAACCCTGGCCAGTTCAACTTCAGCACCGGCGCTGCCGGTGCTCCCAACTTCTACAACTACATCGAGCAAGTCTCCGCCGGTTACGTGATGAATACAATTGACTTTAACAAGTTCCGTTTTATCGCTGGTCTACGGGTGGAAGGGACCAATCTAGACACGCTCGGCTGGGACAGCACAGCGAATAGCGGCAATGGCGCGCTGACTCTGAAGGGCGGAGGGGATTACACGAGAGTGTTGCCCAGCGGTGCTTTACGCTACGCTTTGACTCCGAATACGAATATCCGCCTGGTCTACAGCCGTGCGCTCTCTCGCCCCAATGCCAGCGACATCGCGCAGGGATTTGTGGTAAACAACGCCGCCTCCGGCCCTGGAAGTCCTGGAGACATCTTTCTCGGCAACGCGAAATTAAAGGCTGAAGCTGCCAATAACTACGACATCTTATTCGAACACTATTTGAACCCCTTCGGCGCCATTCAAGCTGGGGCTTTCTATAAAAGCCTGTACGACCCTATCGTCCAAGTGAAAACCGAACAAGATAACTTCACTCCACAAAATTTCCCCACGGGTACCTACCGGTTTACGCAATCGGTGAACGCGGGAAGTGCGCACCTCTTCGGTTTTGAAATCGCCTATTTGCAGCGATTTAGCTTCTTGCCAGGATGGTTGAGCGGCTTTGGACTGTCAGGCAACTACAGCTATACGGACTCTGGCACCGGCGGACTGTTCGACCGTCTGGACCATCCTCATCTACTCCGGCAAGCTCCCAATACTTGGAACATCAGCCCGACATACGATCGGGGACGCTTCTCCTATCGGCTGGGCCTCAGCTACAATGATGCGAATATTTTTTCTTATCAATATTTTGATGGTTCCGCTCAGGCAACTGTGCCTGACGCCAAGGGGCCGACACCCGGAGGCCTAAAAGGGCCGAATAGCGATACATACCTTTACGCGCACTTCCAGATCGATATGCAGGGAAGCGTGCGACTGGAGAAGGGCTTTACGTTCATTGCCTCGATACTCAACGTGAATAATGAAGTGTTTGGGTTCTACAACGGCAGCAGCCCGTACATGATCCAGCGCGAATTTTATAAACCGACGTACTCGCTGGGACTTCGCTGGTCGCCAACGCACGAAAAATAAACCTGTAGCCGGGGCGGAACGGCGGTGTTCATCGTAAGTACGCGCCGAAAACTTGCTCCGCCACTGCAGTCCTGCTTCTTAACGCGGCCGGCGTGCACTTTGTCTAGCTATGTACGCCGGCTTTTTCTTGACGTTCAGCATTTTTCCAATGGAAATTTAGGTTGTGTTTAACCCGGGCTTGTTATCAACAGAGTAGCTGAGGAGGCTCTATGAAAAAGCAATTAAGTTGGTTGCTGCTTAGCGGTCTTGTTTCTGCATCATTAGTGTTTGCCGCAACGAATTACCAACCGTCGAAAAAAGTTTCTGTGCCAGGAACCGGTGGCTGGGATTACGTTACCGTGGATGACGATGCGCGGCGCGTCTACGTGTCGCATGCCACCCAGGTCGATGTGCTGGACGCTGATACCGGCGCAATCGTAGGCACGATTCCCAATACTCCCGGAGTGCACGGAGTTGCGGTAGCGTCAGAATTTGGCCGGGGCTATATTTCTGCTGGAAAGTCCGACTCGGTAATTCCGTTCGATCTGAAAACGTTGAAGGCATCGCCTGAAATCAAAGTAGGCAAGAAGCCCGACGCCATAATCTACGAGCCGTTCACCAAGCGCATTTACGTGATGAACGGAGACAGCGACAGCATCACCGCGATCAATGCCAAAGACGGAAGCGTTGCCGGAACGATTGAATTGGGCGGCGGACCGGAATTTGCTGTGAGCGATGGCAAAGGAAACGTCTGGGTGAATCTGGAAGAGAAGAACGAAACGCTGCACATCGATGCCAACTCCATGAAGGTCAAGGATCGTTTTCCACTCGCGCCGTGTGCCACTCCAACTGCCTTGGCTTTCGATGCTGCCAATCGCCGCTTGTTTGTTGGCTGCCGCAGCAAACATCTCGCGGTCCTGAATGCCGACACCGGCAAGGTGATCACCACCGCTCCGATCGGTGAAAAGGTGGATGCTGGCGCGTTCGATGCCAAGACCAAGATGGTGTTTATGTCTACCGGCGATGGAAAGGTCTTCGTCTTCCATCAGGATTCTCCCGATGCGTACTCGCTCGCGCAGGAAATCGTGACCGTTAAAGGCGCCAAGACCATGGGCTACGATCCTAAAACGCAAAACCTGTTTGTGCCCACCAGCGACAACGGTGCAATGCAGGTGTTGGTGCTGACTCCGAAGTCTTAAGTGGATAGCTGGCTGCGACAGAACGGCGCTGGCAACTAAGCCCACAGGTCCGGGCGAGCCAGCGCCGTAGTTCTAGGCGATGCCGAGTTTATGCTGCATCTCTTCCAGAGACACACCCTTCGTCTCCGGATAGAAGAACAGCACAACAAAGAACTGTAGCGCCATCATCGCCGCGAAAAACACGAAGGGATAACCGCCCGAAGCCGCGGCCATCAACGGAAACAACCCGGAAATAATGGCGTTCATCAGCCAGTGGGAAAAACTGCCCAGACTCTGCCCCTGTGCACGCACGCGATTCGGGAAAACTTCGCTGATGTAAACCCAGATTACTGCGCCCTGAGAAAACGCAAAAAAACCGATATAGCCAATAAGTAGCCAGAGCAGTAATTCCTGATGGCGATTTGTTAGAAAGATGGCTCCAACTCCCGCGAGGCAGAGCATGGTGCCAACCGAGCCAATCAACAGCAATTTTTTTCTGCCTACACGGTCAATCATGCTCATGGCCAACATGGTGGCAAGCAGGTTGGTCCCTCCAACTGCCACCGACTGCAGGTCTCCGGACACTTTGCTGAAGCCGGCGGAAGCAAAAATCATATTCAGGTAATACAAAATGGCATTAATGCCGGAGAGTTGATTGAACATGCCGATGGTGACGGCTAAAAAGATAGGAAGCCTGTACTTCCATGAAAATAGATGATCATGGGCGGAATGCTCCGCGTCGATCGAGGCAATGATTTCCTGTAACTCACGCTCGTAGTTTTCTTCGCCAATTTGCTGCAACACCACGCGAGCCTCTTCGATCCGGCCTTTTTTCACCAGCCAGCGGGGGCTGCGTGGAATCGTGAAGAGCATCAGAAAGAAGGCTGCCGCCGGTATAGCGGAAACTCCCAATTTCCAGCGCCATTCGGCTGTGCCCAGTTGCAAAGAGCCAATGGCGTAGTTCGAGAAGTACGCCAGCAAGATTCCAAACACGACATTGAATTGAAACAAGCCCACCAGCCGCCCACGCCACTTTGCTGGAGCGATCTCTGCGATGTACATCGGCCCGAGAACTGAAGAGCCTCCGATTCCCAAGCCCCCAAGAAACCGGAAGAACACCAGGGCCGTCCAGTTCCAGGCAAAGGCGCAGCCCAGCGCCGATACCAGATAGAGCACCGCCATGATGCGCAAGCTATCTCGGCGGCCATATTTGTCTCCGGGAACACCTGCGGTCATGGCACCCAAAATGGTGCCCCACAGGGCCGCAGAAACTGTGAAGCCAAGAGCGGCGTGGGAGAGGTGATATAGGTCCGTGAGGGCTTGCGTGGTGCCCGATATCACCACAGTGTCAAAGCCAAAAAGCAACCCTCCCAGAGCAGCCACGACCGTACTGCGCACCAAATAGCCATTCAGTCTCATGAATCATCCCTGGTGGAGATCGAGTGCCTGCGCAGAAACCCAGGTCACAAGCCGTGCGAGGCGGGTGGACCCTAGCGGAAAGCGGCCGCCTTTGCGCCCAATTGTATTGGATTTGTGAGGTTGAGCGGAGTGATTTTTGAGGATGCTTAGCCAGACTCGCCGGTGGACGCCGGGCAGGTTCCATAAAGGAACCCAGTCGAAGCTCTAAAGGATGAAACTCGACGACTCCAGGGCCTAAAGTCTCATTTTGACTCCGCCACGAGTGCACCGCATCATGAACTGCTGCTCCTACCAGGAAATGCCCTGAGAGTAACTAAGTACGTTTACGTTACACCCTGCCCTTAAGGCCCATGACACTTCCGTAATTCTGCTCGAAACTTCAAGAAAGCTCAGTTCCAGTACCAGGAACCTCGGTCAGGGAGATTGTACCCATGCACACCGTAGCCAGCGACGTGCGTTTTGTGCGCAATCGCGAAGTCGTGACCAGGCAGATCGATGGCGAACTCATCATCGTTCCGATTCGGCGTGGCGTGGCGAATCTCAACTCGCTATACACGCTTAATCTAGTCGGATGTGTACTTTGGGAGTACTTACACGAAGGACACACAGTTCCCGAAATGGTCAAGCGGGTCTGCGATGAGTTCGAAGTGACGGTGGCTCAGGCACAAAACGACATTCAGCTCTTCCTCGATTCTCTCCTCGAGGAGCAGTTGATCCACTCAGTGGCATAGCGGGCAGGCATGTAAGCGCGCTTCAGTCGCTAGTGAGATTTAGAGAAGCAAGCGGTTTGGTTGGAAAGGCAAGCAACTTGGAAACGGCTACGTA
>DASXBH010000307.1:0-3153 GCA_036491775.1 Candidatus Acidiferrum sp. | reverse complement strand
AGAACTTCGTATCCCAGAATATTTCCTTTGTGCGTGCGTTGCCGTTCAGCCATGTCCAGTCCGCATCGGAAAAGGGTTCGACATACCCCGGCTTTCCGTTGCTCGCAGCCGCAGTTGCCGGGGTAGTTTGATCCTGCTTGGGCTTACCGACAGGTGGAGCGACTGTCCCGATGGTGGCGGGGTCCTTCGGTGATATGTTCGGTTCCGGCGAATTCGATTTCGCATTCGCTAGAGAATTGCTGCCTGGAGCACCAGCCGCCATATTCGCCGCTCCGGTGGCCGACGGCTGGGCAATCGTTGCCGCGCCGCCGGGTTGTTTGGCCTCCAACTCTTCGACTCGCTTTTCGAGTTGCTCGACGCGGTCCAGGAGCATTCGTTCACGATCTGTCAAGCCAGGTTCACTCTTCGGAGTCGCCAAAGTTTTTGGCGCAGGCGCAGAAATCGCTTCGGTAGTCTTCTTGTTATCATCATCGGCCCGCACGGAACGACAGTTGGCCAGCACGAGAGCACACACCGCGGCGAAGCAAAATAGATGCTTATGATCCAGCACATTGCGCATGGTTTCCCCCCTCACTCATTTGCCGCAACGATATTTTCGGAAGTAGCGTACGGGTCGCACTTCGAGGAATTCAGTCAAGAGATGTCGTTGCTTGAAAAGATTAGCTCCGGGGACATAAGAATTCCGTGAAGACCCAATCAGCCTTCCGTTAGACCTTAGACACGGGTCCAAGCATTATTTTGATGAGGTTACATAATTCGAAGATTCAGGAAAATTGGAACTATCTACGGCAGTAGGAGCGTTTTCCGCGACGCGATTTCCGAGGCGATTTGCAGCATTTCGTCGTGAACAAGCCCATTTGTCGCCAGAATGGAGGTCCCACCCAGCTGGTATGGTTTCCCATCCAGATCGGTGATCTTTCCGCCAGCTTCCTCGACCAAAATCACGCCCGCTGCGGTATCCCAAGGCTTAAGCCCAAACTCCCAGAAACCTTCGAACCGTCCTGCGGCCACATAAGCCAAGTCCAGCGCGGCCGAACCGTCACGCCGCACACCGTGCGACTTGAGCGTGAAATCCCAGTAATAGTGAATATTCGGATTCGCCAGTCTTTTGTGGTTGGGAAAGCCAGTGCAGAGCAAACTCTTGTTCAGAGTGGAAATCTTCGAGGCGCGAATTCGCTTGCCGTTGAAAGAAGCTCCTTCGCCACGGGCTGCAACAAAAATCTCTTCAAAGATGGGATTGTAGATAACTCCGAGTATCACTTCGTTTTTCTTGGCAAGCGCCATGGACACACAAAAGAATGGATACCCATGCGCAAAATTCGTGGTTCCGTCGAGAGGATCGACATGCCAGCGGAATTCAGATGTTGTCTCTTTGCCGGTTCCTTCCTCTGCGGCAACGGCATGGCCGGGAAAATACTTCTGCAACTTTTCAACAATCAAGCGCTCAGAGCGGCGGTCTGCCTGGGTGACCAGGTCGAATTCTCCTTTGTAGGCAATATCCGGCGGGTGCGTGGCTTCTTCGCGTAGAATAGCTCCCGCTTCACGGGCAATTTCAACAGCAGCTTCCAAATAGGTCTTAGACATTCGGCGTTCTCTGATCTCCGCGGCCAACTATTGCTGGCCGGTCAAATACGTGGTGCGATGCCTTGCCGTGTAACCGGGCAAAACTTTCACTTCAATTGTACGGTAAGTATTGGCAGGGCCGCGTGGATTGGGATAGTACGCGAGGCGGTATTGAGTGCGAAGCTCGTTGTCGATACGGTCAAAAATAGCGCTCAGTTCTTGAGGTGAATCCGGATAGAACATCGCCCCGCCAGTGGTCTCCGTTATCGTTTGGAGTGCGTGTTCGCCCGCAGTGTTCCTGCCGTTTTCATTCTTCACGGGACGAATCACGATGGTGTAGAGCAAAACCTCGCCACGAAGCGCGGCCTTTCGTGCTGCTTCAAAATCGGCTCGACTGGTCGTCTCTCCCGCATCCGTGACCATGATAATCACGCGCCTGCGTTCGCCCGGACGTTTCTGAAGGGCCTGCGACCCGAGCAGCAAGGCATCGTAGATCGATGTGCCAGCCCCGTCAGGAATTCTGCGCACCGCATCTTGCAACACCCCGACATTACTCGAAAAGGGAGAAACCAGCGTCACCGTCTCATCAAACGCATACACTGCCAGGCGATCTTCCGGCCTTAAAATCTGTTTGATGAAATGGGTAGCGGCATCCCGCTCGAAGGCAATTTCCTTGTGAGCACTCAAACTGGAATCGATCATTAGAGCCAGGTCGAGTGGCAGCTTTGTCTCGGACTCAAAAACGTCGACTTTTTGCTGTACCCCTTCCTCAAAGATTTGGAACGCTTCTATCGGCAGGTCCGGCGCGGGCCGGTTGTGGTCGTCCAAAACGCTTACCAGCACAGTCACCAGGTTGACATTCACCTTAATCGTGCCGCGCTGCGAACCTTGATCTGTTTTTTTTTCTTTGGATTGCGGTTCCGCAGACGTTTCCTGGCTGGGGGTAGAAGGCTGCGCCCAAGGTGGCCGGTCTGGCTTATCTTGCGCGAATAGAGCACACGTACACGCGAGTAGCAGGAACCCTGCGATTGTATTAGAGCAGGCTCTCCGAGGCGGTCTGTTCATCTATTATTAGGATGCACTTTTTGAACTGCGCGGTGTCGGAGGCAGTTCCCCATCCGCCCACACCGCACCATCTGCAAAATACTCTTTTTTCCAGATGGGCACAGTCTTTTTAAGTGCATCGATCGCATACCGGCATGCGTCGAATGCTGCGGCGCGGTGGGGAGCGCTGACAGCGATAAAGACACTCGTCTCGCCGATTTCCAGCCTGCCCAATCGGTGCACCATTGCAAGGCGGTGAATGGCGAATTTGTCGTGAAGATCCGTGGCGATTTCCTGCATTTTTGTTAAGGCCATCGCTTCGTAGGCTTCGTACTCCAGATATTCGGTGGTGCGTCCGTGCGATTCATTCCGTACAAAGCCGTCGAAGGTGACAATCGCTCCATCTTTCTCGGCGCGCACGAAACGCAATAGTCCATCAAAATTGATCGGCGATTTGACCAACTCAAGCTTGTTGTTTATTGGATTGTCGGGCATGACTCGATGCTCTACCCGCCACTGACCGGCGGTAGAAACGCAATCTCATCT
>DASXBH010000306.1:0-16180 GCA_036491775.1 Candidatus Acidiferrum sp. | reverse complement strand
AGAGTTAGAAAATACTGCGAACCACGCCCGCTTCCGCGGGCACAGCGGCACCATTGATGGCTGCTGATTGCGTGCCGGCAACAAACGCTACGACCGCCGCGATTTCTTCCGGGGTCTGAAACCTCTTCAGCAATGAGCTTGGCCTGCCCGAGGTGAAAAACTGCTTTTCTACCTCGGCGGGAGTAACGCCCCGTTGCTTGGCGATGCTCTTCAGGAAGTCGCCGACACCTTCGGATTCGGTGGGTCCCACCAGCACGGAATTTACGGTCACACCACTGGCGGGAAACGACTCGGCGATGCCGCGCGCGACGGCTACCTGCGCGGTCTTGGTCATGCCGTAATGCACCATTTCCGCGGGGATCTGTTGGCCAGACTCGCTGGAAATGAAAATCACGCGGCCCCATTTTTTACGCAACATGCCGGGAAGATAGTGGCGGGTAAGGCGCACACCACTCAGCACGTTGACCTCGAAGAAACGGAACCACTCTGGGTCGGGAATTTCGAGGAAGGGTTTAATCTCGAAAATTCCGAGATTATTGACCAGGATGTCGGCTTCCGGAACTTGCTGCAGAAAGCTGGTGACTCCTGTGGAGGTTCCTAAGTCTGCGGCTATTCCGAGTACGTTCGCGTTCTTGTTGGCTTGGCGGATGCGATCGACGGCCGAAGTTACTCGCGCCTCGGTACGGCCGTTGACGACGACGTGCGCACCTTCCGCGGCCAGCGTATTGGCAATCGCAAAACCAATTCCGGCGGTAGAGCCGGACACGACAGCACGTTTCCCCTGTAAGCCGAGTTCCATGGCATCTCCTGTCTATATTTAGCCCGCTGCCTGCGCCTTGGTCAGACTGTTCGCAGCCGTTTCAATTTCGGCGATTTCCTGTCCCGTGAGACGAAAATCAGCGGCCCGCATGACGCCTTCCGCCTGCTTGGCAGTGCGCGAGCCGACGATGGCGCCCGTGACGGCGGGAAACCGTAATGTCCAGGCAATAGCCACTTCACCGGCCCGGCGGCCATGGCGCGCGCCAATTTCCTTCAGCTTTTCCACCAGCCGGAGATTCCGCGACAACTTCGGCTCTTGAAATTCCGGATTGCGGCTACGAAAGTCGTCTTTAGGCAGCGCCTGGGCGCGTTCGCGAGTCATGGCGCCGGTAAGCATTCCTGAGAACATCGGCGAGTAGACGATCACGCCGATGCCTTGCTGCCGACAATACGGCAAAGTCTTCTCCTCGATCTGGCGGCGCAGAATCGAATATGGCGGTTGGAGGGAGACGACTGGAGCGATCTTCTGGGCACGCTGCAATTGTTCGACATTGAAATTTGAAACGCCGATCCAACGGACTTTGCCTTCCTTTTGAAGCGCAGCCATGGCTCGCCACGCTTCTTCCAGTCCCGGACCGTTGTCTTCCGGAGGCCAGTGCATCTGATACAGGTCGATGGTTTCCACCTGCAAGCGGCGCAAGCTGTCTTCACATTCGCGGCGAACAGAATCGGCGGAAAAATTCATGCTGATTTTGCCTTGTTCATCCCAGCGCAGCACGCACTTGGTAAATACGTAAGGATGTGGATGCGGCCAAGCCTGCAATGCGCGCGCAACGACTTCTTCGGAGTGGCCTTTGCCGTATACCGCGGCGGTATCAATCCAGTTCACGCCAAGATCCAGAGCGCGATGAATGGCGGAAATGGAGTCGGTATCTTCCTGCGAACCCCAGCCATATTCCCAACCGCTTCCCCCAATGGCCCATGCACCGAATCCTATCGGCGTGATCTGGAGGTCGGAATTTCCAAGTGTGCGAGTTTCCATATTTCCTTCACAAATGCGATTTTGCGGGCGAGACCGAAGCGAGCACGGATGGTTTTTGGATGTCAGAAGTTCCAGAAAGGTTAACGAACTTTACTGCGCCAGGAAAGCTGCATCAAGCGAAACCGTTTCGCCGTCCGGATTGCTAATCACCAGTTGTTGCGGCCCCCCTGGGAGTGGCGGAATAGCGAGTGTCAGTGTGTTCTGATCTTTGAAGGTTACGGCTAGGGATTTTCCACCAAGGGTGACTCTGGTAGCAGACTGAAAACCGCTGCCACGGATTGTGGCGTTTGTTCCGCCTGCGGATGGGCCCGTCGCTGGAATTACTGCGCCAATGCCGAGGGGAACGCTGGCGAGTTGCACAATGGTGAGACCTGAAGTGGTCAGGGCAAAGAGTCGCTGGCCATTTTCGTCGATGGCCAGGAAACCGCCATGCAGGCCGTCGATATCGGTGGAAAGCATGGCGAAGGGTTCCGGCAAGTAGACGCGCAGACGAAGGCGACCATTGTGTGCATCACGAATGTCGATACCACCGTGAATGCCAGTGGCCGGTGGCAGTCCGGGCGCCGGGCCATCGAGAAATGGCTCATAGAGCAAAGCGCCGGAAGGATGCAAGGCTGAGCCGGGCACCTCAATGCGGCCGGATATGTTTTCAACTTCAGTCGCAGTTGGCGCGGCGCTGAGCGAGAGGTCTGAGCCGCGAATTTCAGTGGTGCCGCCCGAGCGAACGGCGAATACGTTACCGTCGGGGCAGGTCGTCAGATCTGAGACGCTGCTTTTCGCCGTAGACACAGTAAACGCGTTAGGAGTGGCGGCATTCCACAGAGCGACGGGACCGCTGGTGGAATTGCCAAACGAGAGATATACCGTGTCGCCGCTAGCATCCGCTTGCATCAGCGGCGCACCGGTTACCGACGTGACTTCCGGCTGTGGCGCGGGCTCGTATGTCGGAGCGCTTGCGCTCATGTTCAATTGCCCGAGACAACCACTGCACACGCCGGAGGAACCGCCTTCACCGCTAAGTCCAACGAACACGGTCGAAACATTCGTCGCGGTGACACGCGCAGGCCCGGAACTGGCGAATCCCGTCACGCCTCCTACTGCAATTTTCGTTCCCGGAGTTGCAGGCTGGCTGGGATCAGCGAGATAGATGCTCTGGCCGCCAAAATCCGCGACGATCAACTGCGAGCTGTCTGGAGTGAGCGTAAGGCCGCGGAGACCGGCGTTCGGGGGGGGACCTCCAGGGAACAGCGCCAGCGGAGCGCTGAAACTCTGCGACGCGAGATCGAACAAATCAACCTGCGCGGTGCTGCTGAGGTACAGCCTTTGCCGCGATTGGTCGTACAAAATGAATTTGTGCAGAGCGGGGGCAGTGAAGGTCTGGCTGGAAGTTACATATTGAAAGCTCTTGGGAGCTGCCGTCGTTCCGCTGGCGGCAGAAATCGAGATATCTGCTTTACCTGGGGTGCCGGGAGGCGCGGTAACGGTGATGCGTTCCATGGCAAACGGAAAAGTCGAGTCGAGCGCCAGGGCCTTCGCGAAAGCGGAGACCGATTCGAGTTTCTGCACGGTTGCGGATTGTCCCCCGATACTAACAGTCACGCTCCCCGAGGCTGGTCCGAAGCCATAGCCAAGAATCGTTATGGTATCGCCCCCTGCGGCCGACCCGGCATTCGGAAGGATTTGGGTAATTTTCGGTCCGAAGCTGAAGGCGTTCGGGGCCAGCGCGAGCCAACCGTTCGAAAAGTAGGCGATCAAATTCGTTGGCCCGCTTGCAGCGTTGGCAACGGTGGTCGCTTGCAACTGGTTGGTGCTAGCGGCCGTGGCGTTGACCGGATTTTGCGACCCGAAACGCAATTCCGGATTTGATGTGAAATTTGTCCCGACGAGGCTGATCGCAGTGCCACCGGAGTTCGGACCTTCCGACGGCTGACCGACCGGGGCGCTTGCGAAAGAAGGGGCGTTCGGCGGCAGGGACTGCACCGGAGAAGCCGCATCCAGGAAACTCACACCGCGATTTGCCAGTGCGCAGAGAAGATTCGATGCGTCGCTATCTTCCATGACCGAAGGCACACCTTGAATCGGGATGTCCGGCGACTGGCCAACCTTCGAAAGGTTCGTAGCGGAGAGCGACGTGATGACTGAGGCGTTGCCGAGGAGTTCGCCCACAAAAAGGGTTTGCCCGTCGCGAGAAAATACCAGACTGGTCGCAGCATTCGAAACATACGAGCCCGCGGGATTCAAGTTGGCATCGAGCAGTACGACTTGCGAGGCATTCGACGAAGATAAGGCAATGGCAAAGCGGCTGCCATCCGGGCTTGCCGCCGCATAAACAATGTGCCCGGTGCCCGCTGCTTGCGGCCCCGCAAGCAGTTTACCGGTGTTATCAAGCAGCGCGATTTGCCCGCTGTTATCGTTTGCAGCCAGCAGGATACGCGAGCGATCGCGGGTGCGCGCCATTACGCCCAGCCCCGCCTGAAATACTCCCGGAACTGAGGACGTAAGATCGGTGAAATTGCCCGCAACCGGATCCCAAAGCGCGAGTAACGATTCACTGGCCATGGGTTGTCGCAATCGAACGAACAGTTTCCCATTAGCGAGCGCCACAACTTCCGTCGGACGACTGAACGATGTGTTGGGAATCGGTGTCAGCGCGGAAACCGGGTATCGCGACGTGACCTGCAAAGAAACGGTATTGATGGCAAGTATTTGCTCCGTGGCTGTGCCAACCCACAGCGTGGTTCCGTCGGGGCTGAGGTCGACACTGGAAGCTGCGGACGCATCAATCGTCGTCTGCAGCATAGGATTAAGGGCGGAGTAGACTTCAACACGGTTCATCGCCCGATTCGCGACGAAGAACCGCTGACCTGCGGGATCGTACACAATATGGCGGCGATGCGGCTCCGATGAAGGATTATCGAGCGAAGCCACCGAATCATTTTCAATATAGGCAGTACGCGGCAGATTCTGCAGAACGCCTGGCTGGACAATGATTCCCAGATTTGCAGAATGACTCAACGACCCGCTGATGCCCGAGGCGACCACAGAAAACTGCCCCGCGGCGCTTGAGGAATCGGCACCAAACAAAACGTTTGCAGACTGGCCGGCGGCGACCGAAAACACTACGCTTGGATTTGCTGTAACGCCTGCAGGAACGCCGGACAGAGTGACCTGCACACTGCCGGTGAACCCATTTTGTGAAGTGATAGAAATCGCGACGGGAGCGCTGGTCGTACCCTGCGCGACGCTGAGTGACGCCGGCAAAATACTGATTGAGAAATCGGCCGCGGCAGGAAGAGGCTGGGCCCCACCCCCGCCTCCTCCACCACAGCCGACAGTGAAGCTCACTAAAACAGATAGGCAAAAAGCACACGCGCAGCGGATGCCACCCAACATGGCGCAACTCCCGGTGATAGCCAGCTAAGACGAGCGCGGGATGCGGGAGCGCGCGAAAACCTGGCAGCGCCGCTGGAAGTGAAACTTCAACTTAACTATAGTCTGTGGACTTGTCAATATAATAAATACAGAAATTCAAGCGACCGCAAAGAAAACGGCGCTCCGATTTCTCGGAGCGCCGCTTCGGAACATTTGCCGATGTTTCGACGCTTAGATCGTCTTGGTTCCGGCGCCAGCCGCAGCCGGAGAAGCCGTACGCGAAAACGCGCTTGCGCCCGATTCCTTCTCGGCGGACTTATCAATTTCGATCGAACCTTTGAAGTAAGCGCCGTCTTCAATCATGATGCGGGCGGTGGTGAGATCGCCGTTGACGGAGCCATCCTTCTTAATTTCAATCCGGTCTTTCGCGCGCAGGTTGCCCTTCACGCTTCCGTACACAACTACTTCGCGGGCGATAATGTCGGCGGTCAACTTAGCGGTGGCGCCCACGGTCAGTTTGCGCTCGTCAAGTTGCACGAGACCTTCTACCGATCCTTCGATCAGCAGGTCTTCGTTGCCCGAAATTTCCCCCTTTACATGCAGGCTCGGACCGAGACGCGCGCTCGCGCGGTCTGCAGTCGCACCCATCGGTCTCATCGCGTCAGTACTCATTGCGGTTGTTCCCTCCCAGGTTGCCGCAGAAGGTTTCGGCGGCGGATTCATCGGCAAATTTTTTATTTCCGGTTGCGCCGGCTGAGGCGTTTCCGGTTTCTTGTTGTTACCCCACATCGGACCTCCCAAGGGACAGCACACCCCACGCAGATTTCCGGCCCGGGGTAAGCAAACAATAGTCCGTGGGGAGGACTGTCGCAAATAGAGTATGCCAGTGGGGTTCCTGAAAGTAACTAGACTTAAGAACAGGGTCCCGGGTGTCCGGGGACCAAAAGAACGAAGAGCGAAAGCGTCTAAGGGTACTGGGAGGCGTTCCTAGGACGTAGGCTTGTCAGGAACCGGCGCCTTGGCCAGGAAATCAGCCTCGAAGCGTTGCGAGTAGGAAGTGAGAAGAGATTCAATGCGCTGCGGCTCCGGAGATTTCAAAACGAACCCAGCGTGGTGGTATTTCGAAATGCGATCGACAATTTCCGGATCCGTGTACCCGGACGTGTCGGGATGCTCCTGGCGAGCCAGCGACAGGATGACTCCTCCGTAGTCGTGGCGCGTCTTCGGAAGCTGGTAAGGCTGCTTCCCTGCCCCGACTTCGAGACGCGCCCACTCACGCCATAAGTTAATTCCAGTCGCCGCTTCGATGACGTTGGAAATGTATGCGCCACCGACGCGCGCGGCAATCTCAATAAAATAAAAGCGATTGTCGTGGCGGGCTTTCAGAAACTCGGAATGCGTTACGCCGCGGACCAAGCCCAAGCCATCCACAAGCTGTTGATGAAACTGTTTCAGCTCATGCGTATCGGCAGTTTCGCGCGGCAAGGTGCGGGTGGTAAACACGCCGCCAAGGTGTGAAGTGTCCAGCGGCGGCGCGCCGTACACGTGAGCTTCGGCGAACTGCACTTTGCTTTCGGACACAATTCCATCGACGTGATAAACACTGCCGGGAATGAATTGCTCCAAAAGGTATTCGGATTGATGATCGCCGAGCTGATCGAGCCACGGCCACAATTGCTCTGGCTGCTCGATCTTTTTCATGCCGATGCCGGAAGCTTGCGAGCGCGGCTTGAGCAACCAAGGACCTCGCACATGCTTCATGAATTCGCTGAGGTCCTCGTGGTTCAGCACATGAATGAATTCGGGAACCAGGATACCCGCTTCACGAGCCCGCGCACGCATGGCCAGCTTGTCGCGAAAATAGCGAATGGTGGTCAGGCCGATGCCGGGCAGGCGCAGATGTTCGCGGAGCGCCGCTACATTCTCCATGTCGAATTCATCCAGGGCCACGATGCGATCGATGTGGCGGGAGCGTGCGGCATAACTGACCGCATTAATCAGGCCTTGCAGGGGCAGTTCTTCCGGCATGAAAAACATTTCATCGATGGAGTCGCGCGGCCAGTCGGCATCGCGAAGCTTTTCGACGGTAAGCAGATACACGGTGCAGCCAATCCGCTTGCACGTCCGTAGAAACTCCTGGCCCTTTTCGTATGAACTTACGCAGAGGATGGTGATCGGTCTGTCCGCGGACATTCACCGGCCATTTCGTGGCCCGGGAACTCGCGAGGCGGAGCGCCGGACCGTGAGTGAGATGGGCGGATTATACCCGGCTTTAGCGGACGGGAAACAAAAATTGGAGAAACGGGCCGACACGCTGCGCCCAGGCGGACTCGTTGTGCTCACCACCTTCGATGCGCTGGTACTGCAGGTCGCGGCCGAGGTGCCAGCCCTTGCCAAGCAGGATGTCGCGGAACCGCTCCACATCATCAACGATACGCGGACCCTCTCGAGTGCCGATGTCCAGCCAGACCCGCGGGAGCGGGCGTACCGGAGCCGCTGCGGCAAATCGCAAGATGACGCGCTCGTTCCACCACACCGATGGCGAGAGTGCTGCAATTCTTCCAAATATCTTTGGTTTGCGAAGACCCAGATAAAGAGAAACCAATCCGCCAAGAGATGAACCGCCGATGCCGGTGTTCTCCGGTCCCTCGAGAATACGATAAGTGTTACGAAGGAAGGGGCGCACTTCCTCGAGCAGAAATTTTGCGTAGCGATTGGCGCTGCCACCGCCGAGCCGCGGAGCGCGCGTCGGCGTATATTCGCGCAGGCGCTCTTTGCCGGTGTTGTAGATGCCCACAATAATCAGCGGTTCGACCTGCCCCTGATAAATGAAATGGTCCGCAGTTTGTCCCACGTGCCAGTCGGTGCCGCCGAACGCGGTGCTGCCGTCAAAAAGATTCTGGCCATCATGAAGATAGAGAACCGGGAACGCGCGATGCGGCTGCTGGTCATAGCCGGGCGGAAGATACACAATCAAATCGCGCTGATTACGCAGGTGGCGCGAGAAAAATTGCTGGTGCTTGATAAGGTGCGGGCCGCTCACGGAACGATGGTGACCAAGAGATCTTTGGCCTCGACATGCTGGCCCGATGTGACCAGCAGCTTGGTAATTTTTCCGGAAATGGGTGCGTAAATGTTGGATTGCATCTTCATGGCTTCCAGAGTCAGCAGTTTAGCACCACGCTCCACGGGATGATTGGCTTGCACTGCGATGCTGCTGATCAGGCCGGCGGTCGGCGCTCCCACGTGCCCAGGATCCTCGGCGTTCGCTTTGGGGTGGCTGCGCTCCACCACGCGCAACGCCCGGTCGCGCACCGTCACTTCGCGCGGTTGGCCGTTCAGTTCGAAGAACAGAGTACGCGTGCCGTCTGGATGAGGATCGCTCACCGTGAGGAATTTCACGATCATCGTCTTGCCCGGCTCGATTTCGATGGTGATTTCTTCGGCGGGCTTTAGCCCGTAGAAAAACGCCGGGGTAGGGAGCACGCTGACGTCGGCGTAGGTTTGCCGGAACTTGTCGTACTTTAGGAACACATCCGGATATAAGAGGTAGCTCAGCAGGGCGTCGGGTTGAACCGGGTGGCCGACATTTTGCTCGAGTTGCGCCTGCTCGGCTTCGAAATCCGCGGGTGCAAGGCTCGCGCTGGGCCTACCTTTTAGCGGCGCTTGCCCGCGCAGGATTATTTTTTGCAGCTTCTTTGGCCAGCCACCCGGAGGAAACCCAAGCGCTCCAGAAAACATCTCCACCACGGAATTTGGCAGCGACACATCGTGGTTCTCAGGAAGATTTAGCAGGTCGGCTGGCTTCATTTCGTTGGCCAGCAGGAAAAGCGCCATGTCGCCGACCACCTTACTGGAAGGCGTAACCTTCACGATGTCGCCAAAGAGTTGGTTCACTTCAGCATAGGTTTTTTCGGCCTCGCGCCAGCGATGACCCAACCCCATGGCGACGGCCTGTTCGCGAAGGTTCGTGAACTGCCCGCCGGGGATTTCATGTTCGTAAAGGCGCGCCGATCCTGATTTTGGTCCGGAGTCGAAGGGAAGATAATAGGTGCGCACCGTCTCCCAATAATCTGAGCATTCATTCAGGGCTTCGAGATCGAGCTTGGTGTCGCGCGAAGTGTGCTGCAGTGCCGCGACCACCGAATTCAGATTGGGCTGGCTGGTGCCGCCACTCATCGACGCAATCGCCGCATCCGCTACGTCGACACCCGCGTCCGCGGCCTTCAGCAGGGATGCAGCATTCAGGCCGCTGGTATCGTGAGTATGAAAATGGATGGGAATATCGATCTCTTCACGCAAAGCTTTAACTAACGCGTGTGCAGCATAGGGCCTACACAAGCCAGCCATATCCTTGATGGCCAGGAAGTGCGCTCCAAGCTTTTCCAGGGTTTTGGCCATGGTCACGTAATACTTGAGCGAGTACTTGGGCCGCTCGTCGTCCAAAATGTCGCCGGTGTAGCAAATGGCCGGCTCGCAAATGCCGCCAGTATCGAGAACCGCGTCAATCGCCACGCGCATGTTGTCGATGGAATTGAGAGAGTCGAAAATGCGGAAAATGTCGATGCCTTGGAGAAACGACTCCTGGACGAACCTTTTGATAACGTTATCCGGGTAGGACGTGTAACCCACCGCATTCGCGCCACGCAACAGCATCTGAAAACAGATATTGGGAACGCAGGTGCGCAACTCGCGCAGGCGTTGCCAGGGATCTTCGTGGAGGAAGCGCATCGAGGTGTCAAACGTGGCGCCGCCCCACATCTCCAGGCTGAAAAGATCCGGCAGGCGCTGCGATACGGCACTGGCCGTTGCCAACAAGTCATGCGTACGCACCCGCGTGGCCATTAGCGATTGATGAGCATCGCGAAATGTCGTGTCGGTGAGGAGCAGACGCTTTTCTTTGCGCGCCCACGCCGCGAATTTCTTTGGGCCTAGTTTTTGCAGAAGCTGGCGCGTTCCCGGAGGTGGCGTGATCCCTGGAGTCGTCGGCAACGGCGCTTTCTCGATGTGCTCGGGCGCTTTCTTTCCTTTTACCTCGGGATTGCCATTCAGAATCACGTCACCCAGGTACGAAAGCAGCTTGGTGGCTCGATCGGCACGACTGCTGAAGCGGAATAGCTCGGGCGAGTCGTCGAGAAATGAGGTGGTCACTTCTCCGGCCCGGAAACGCGGATGATTCACCACATTTTCAAGGAACGGAATATTCGTCTTCACGCCACGAATCCGGAATTCCCGCAAAGCGCGATCCATCCGCTGGCAGCCTTCGGTAAGGGTGGTGCCCCAGGCAGTGACTTTCACCAGCAACGAATCGTAATAGGCCGCGAGCAGTGCGCCGGAATAGGCAGTGCCGCCATCGAGTCGAATTCCAAAACCCGCGGGCGAGCGATAGGTAGAGATGCGTCCGTAGTCCGGAGCGAAATGCTTCTCAGGATCTTCGGTGGTCACGCGGCATTGCAGTGCGGAACCGTAAAGCGGAATCTTATCTTGCGCGGGAAGCAACAACGGCTCTTCGTGCAGCTTGTGTCCTTGAGCCACAAGAATCTGCGCATGCACCAGGTCGATGCCAGTGACCATCTCGGTCACGGTATGTTCCACCTGAATGCGCGGATTCACCTCGATGAAGTACCACTTCTGCGAATCTACGTCGTACAGAAATTCCACTGTCCCCGCATTTCGATAATTTGCTTTGCGAGCGATCTGCACGGCTGCCTGGCAAAGCTCCTCGCGAATTCTTGCCGACAGGTTCGGAGCAGGGGCCACTTCCACTACCTTCTGGTGGCGGCGCTGAACGGAGCAATCCCGTTCATAGAGATGCAGCAGATTGCCGTGTTCGTCGGCCAGGATCTGCACTTCAATGTGGCGTGCGCGCGGCAAATACTTTTCGAGGAACACGGAGGCGTCGCCGAACGCCGACTTCGCTTCTCCCTGCGCTTCTTCCAGACGCGCGTTCAATTCATCCGCATCGTGAACGACGCGCATACCGCGACCGCCGCCGCCCATCGAGGCTTTGACGATCACGGGATAACCAATTTCGGCGGCAATTTTTTGCGCTTCCACAGGGGAAGCAACGGCTCGCTCGGTGCCCGGCAGGACGGGAACGCCCGCAGAAATCGCCAGCCGGCGCGCGGCAGTTTTGTCTCCGAGAAGCTCCAAGAGCTCAGGAGTTGGTCCGACAAATTTAATTCCGGCTTTCGCGCAAGCGCGGGCCAACGCCGGATTTTCTGACAGGAACCCATAGCCGGGATGGATCGCGTCAACATCATGCGCCTTGGCAACGGCAATGATGCCGGGAATATCCAGATACGCTTCGACGGGCCCCTTGCCAACGCCTACCTGATAGGCCTCATCAGCCTTGAAGCGATGGAGCGCCAAGCGATCTTCCTGCGAATAGATGGCCACGGTGCGCAGGCCAAGTTCGTTGGCCGCGCGAAAAATGCGAATGGCGATTTCACTACGATTGGCCGCGAGCAATTTGCGCATAGGTTTCGTCTTGGTCATGAGCGGGCGTCTAGCCACTCTTTCAGTCGGTGCGAAACTCTAGATTGTTTCATGAGTTGGGCACACGTCCATCAAAGAATTTGTGATACCGCGAACGAGAAAAATTCATAGGTGAACGGTGCAATTTACAGTAGCAGCAATGCGCAACGCAAAATTTTTGGCGGTATAGATCGTTATAATGCCGCAGCGATCAGTGCTTCAAAAGTGGCACGGCATAGCGAATCGGAATGCCAAAGTTAGAGCCGCCAAATCCGCGCACGATCGCGAACGTCACTCCAATGACCCCGCCGTCTTGCACCAGTAAAGGCCCTCCGGAACCACCTGAGGTGGTCTGCGCATCGTAAACAATTTTATCCGGCAGCACGTCGCCGACGTGTCCCTGGGTCACCAACGGCCGAATCAGTTTCCGCTTGGCAAGTTCCGCCAAGATCAATTTTGGCTCACCGGCGCTGACTTTTACGATTTGCTTCACGGTTTCATCGCCGGCGCGCGCCAAGATCGCGTCCAATCCGGTAGCGTAGCCAACGCTAATTAGCGGCTCTCCGCTAACCGCGGCCTCCTTGCGGCTGTCGAGCTTCAGGATCGGCCGCTGCAATTCGGAGAGATCCCCGTGGACCAACGCCAAGTCCGCTTCCTGCGAAATCTGCGAGATGCCCACGGAGATGCCATTCTCCGCGCCGGGGAAATAGGCAGTCATCTCGGCAATCACCGGTTCAAGGCCCTGCTGTGTGGCGGTCGCCAATTCTTCATTTTGCCACCACGGCTGCACCACGTGATGATTGGTGATGATTTTGCCTTGGCCAACGATGAAGCCGGTGCCAAAGAAGTCGGCGCGTACTTCCGGCGCACGGCCCTCGGTGGTGTAAACGGGATTCCCGTCACTATCCTTGAGCGGAGACCCATCACTGTCTGTGCCGCCGTAGCGGACCCGCTTGCCAGAGTCTTTCTCGTTGAAAGCGACAGACACGTGCAACAGGCAGACGCTGGGAGCAAAGTTGCGGATGACACCCTCCGCGGCTTGTGATTTCCCTTCGATTTCACTCAACCGGCTGGTGGTCTGGGAAAGCTGGCGGCGCAGTTCATTAACGTCACTGCCGTCCGCCGCGGAAAGCTTCTGCTTCAAAGCTTCGGTTTGCGCCTGAAGCTGCTCCTTTTGCTGCAGCACGTCGGCGTTGTTGGGATCCTGGCGCAGGCGCCGAGCTGACTCTAAAAGCTGCTCTTCGTTTTTGACGCCGCGTTCAAGCTGGGCTATTACGCTATAGGCTCGCCGAGTTTCCTTGTCCGCTTTGCGAGAAAACAGGAAGAAAATACCGGCGATGACCAGAGCAATCGAAAACAGAGAGACGACACCGATTTTCAGAATGCGCTCCAACGAAAACGCATCGCGCGTCATTTTTTCCGTAACGGCCAACGCCTGGAAGGCTGTCTGCGCCACCTGATAGCTTTCTTCAGCGTTGCGCAGTTTCAGTGCGAGCTGTTCCGCGGCGCGCTTATGACGTAGCTGGATACGCACTCGCGCCAGCAATTCCGCTTCATCCCAGGGAGCGCTGACCACGTCGTCCGCGCCAGTTTGTAGGGCGCGCGCCCGTTCCGCAGGACCGCCGGTGGTCAAAACGATTACGTGAACTTGCGACGTGGCGCTGAGTTCCTTGATCTCCGAAATGGCATTTGTGGCGCGAGAATCATCCAGGCTGGTGGAAAGAATGAATACGTCGGGCGGCTGGCTGAGCACCGCACGAAATCCTTCTTCCGGAGTGGCGGCGGGTCGAGCGTCGTAGCCAGCTTCCTGAAGAATTTGATAAAGGCGATCGCGAGCAGCAGAATCAGCTTCGACGATAACAACGGTTTCGAGCGGCGAGGCCACCAGGGTTCCTGTTCCGGTTGTCCCACAACCATGCGAAAGAAGGGATGATTAGTCTACCTCAGAGAGACGGTCGTTTCACCGTCGGCAGGTACGTGGTCCGCCGCTTTGGCCGGAGAGTGATCTTGAGGAATTTGGTATTGGCGAAGCTGCTCGAGTTCTGCCGGAACTCGAGCCCACAGCTTCTCTTGCTTCTTGGGATTGGAGGGGACACCTGGAGCAGAAAAATAAGTCAGCAGGTCAGCGCGAATTTCTTTGGTAATGCCCTGAAAATTCTTCTTAGCCAGTTCGTCCAGCAGTTTCGCCCGAGCGTTATCCGCCATCCAGTATTTTCCAGGAGGCAACTCCTGGCCCACGTCAAGATTGGTGTTGGGCAGGCTCAGATCGCTTTTCGCGAGTTCGGTCAACATTCCGCGATAGATGTCCAGAGCGCCGTTGAAACTGGCCTCAAAAAGCTTCTCCGTATCGGGAGTAGGCAGTTTTAGTTGCAAGACGCGGAGCGGACCGATCTTGGGGAGCAATTTGTACAAGAACGCCAGAAATTTGTCATTGAACGACGGCTTCGCATAATCCTTGCCCCATTCTTTCTGATAATCAGCGCGCGAAAGGTTATAGATAAATTTCCTGTGAGTGGCGCCCGGCTCGGCCTTTTGAATTTCCTTGCCTTTGAGGCTCCAGGCAATGCGCGTGGCTTTTGGGATCAGCTTGCTGACATCGTAGCGGTAGGAGTTGAGTGCTTTGTCTTCGTCCGAAAGGACATCTTTCAACTGCAGGCCGTAAGTTTCCTGGAAGGCTTGGTCCAGAAGTGGCTGCGAAACTTCGAAACCGATGAAGTCGTGGAAATCCTGCGACGCATATTGGCCGCGTGCGACCTGCAGCACGTCAAAGCCAAATTCGGTCTTGGCGTGCGCCAGCGGATCATCTTCGTAGGTTACTTCCTTCCCATATTTTTTTTTCAGTTTCGGATAGAGCAGCGGGACGGCGCGATTGGTGGCGATATGGTGACCATCAATGTCGGTGGCGTAATGCGCCAACGCTCCCAACGCAAAAGCATAGTCGTAGATGTCGTGAGAATTGCGAAACATCGAAACCACAAAATCGCCGCTGCGCACGTAATGCGTCAGATCGCTGAACAGCGTACTGCCGTGCGGATAATAGCCGAGGTCTTGAATGATCGACCCGCCATAGGCATAAGCCTCGGCGGAATTCAGTTCATCTTCCGTAGCATGGGGAAATTTCTTCCGAAGCAATGGCTTGAGCTGCGATTCCCACACCACATCGATGATCGCTTGATGGGCGAGAATGGCGTAGCTAAACGTCTGGATGGGATACGACAGAAGAAGAATTCCGGCCAGGAAAATACACGCGCAACGAATACTCATCGCACGTTTACGCAGGGCACGACGCTTTGTGAGGTTCAACGAGTCGAAACCTTTACCGGGACGGGATCACCAATCATTGAGTACTGAGAGGAAGTTTATCGTGAATCGCCCGGAAAGTCTCGTTGGGCCAAGACCTAATATTTTCGCAGGACACCGATAACGCGGCCTTGAATCTTAACGTCGGATGCCGGCACAAAGATAGGCGCCATCTCGGAATTCGCAGGCTGCAGCCGCACTTTACCCGCTCCTTCGCGGTAAAAGCGCTTCAAGGTTGCTTCCTCTCCGCCAATCAACGCGACCACAATATCTCCGGCGTTGGCCACTTGTGTTTGCTCGCAGACCACGAAGTCTCCATCCATAATGTGGTCTTCAATCATGGAACTGCCCTTAACCTGCAAAACAAAAGAGCTTCCGCCGCGCGCAAAATCACCTAGCGAAATCGTCTCGCGCTCTTCGACGGCTTCCAACGGGCGACCGGCAGCAATGCGACCGACGAGAGGAAGTTCCTGAATGCGCCGCTCAATGACTTGTTCTTTGACCGTTTTCGGCAACTGAACAATCTCGATGGAGCGACTCTGGTTATAACCCCTGCGGATGAAGCCTTTCTTCTCTAGAGTGCTGATGTGCTTGTGCACCGTGGCCAGAGACGTCAGCTTCATTCCCTTGCCAATTTCTTCGAAGCTGGGGGAGTATCCGTGCTTGGTTTCAAACGAAACCAGATAATCGAGAACTTCTTTTTGCCGTTTTGTCAGAGCCATCACAGCCTCCAGATCTTCCGGCGACCCATCGACCTCGCCAGGGCACGGACCGCTCCACGAAGGAACCACAGCGGACCGTCCCACTCTAGGCGAAAAGAAAGCGAACGTCAAGTTGGTTTTTAGCGCACTTCCCTTCTGCTCGTACTATTCGCTTCTCGGCGCTTTGCTGCCATCGTGGATTCGTATGGAGCCCGACAAGACCCGCTCTGCTGGCATCACCGCCGCCGCCACTCTCGCAATTCTGGAAAGCGTCACCATTCTTCTGGTGTGGATGTTTTTCTTTATCTCGTTGCTCAATCTACCTGCCGACCGTTCCGGAAAACATGTGTACCAGATTTTTCCCGCTACCTTTCTAATGATGGCCATTGTCCCTCCACTGATTTCCGCGGTGGGGATTCGTACCGGAATCGGTCTTTTTCAATTGAAGAGCTGGGCGCGCAAGGCCGCGCTGCTATGGGCAGCCATCGCGCTGGCCTTCTGCCTGGCGATAATCGCGCTGCGTCCCTTT
>DASXBH010000305.1:0-11172 GCA_036491775.1 Candidatus Acidiferrum sp. | reverse complement strand
ATAGCCGCGATGATCAGAATGATCGCCACGACGATCAGCAACTCGATAAGAGAGAAACCCTTCTGCTTCTTCATGAGATCTCCTTGAGAGAATGTCCAACGTGCCAGAGCACGCGGGAGAGTAATGCAAGCTAGGTGCCATCTTAGGCCATGTAGTACCGAGGTACTGGCGATGCTCTGCATTTGCTTGACGTTATGGTAGTTAGCGGCATGGAGTTTGAGGTTTTCCGCAAACTTTGGGTGAATCCCATTTCGGGAATCACCTGAAATTGACCTTTTCTGTCAGATGCTCTGCCCGAATCTGTCAGTCACTCAGAGGGCCGCATCTTAATCGAAATCCACCGGAAAACAGATACAGATTTCGCCTCGCTCCACCCGCCTCTCTACAGATTATGCTTCTTGGCGAAGTGGCGGAAGGAGCGGTAACTGATTTTCAGGAGTTCGGCGGCTTGGGTGCGGACGCCGTTGGAGCGTTCCAGGGCGGCTTGGAGGTAGCGCTTTTCAGTTTCAGCTACGACGCGTTCGAAGTCGACACCTTCTGGAGGGAATACGACGCCGTTGCCGCCTGGGCCTGAGGAGGCCGAGGCTGAAGTGGTGCTGATGCCGGCGACGCGATCAGGAAGAACGCCGGTACTGATTTCGGGGCCGCTTTCGAGGGCGACGGCGCGCTCGATGGTGTTTTCCAGTTCGCGGACGTTGCCGGGCCAATCGTAGGATTCCAGGTGACGCATGGCCTGTGGCGAGATGCCTTCGATGGGCTTCTCCATGGATTTGCGGAAGCCTTCCAGGAAGTGCCGGGCGAGCAGCGGAATATCTTCGCGACGCTCCCGGAGCGACGGGACGTGAATGGGAATGACGCTGAGGCGATAAAACAAATCTTCGCGGAACTCACCAGCGGCGATAGCTTTTTCTAAATCTTTATTGGTGGCGGCAATGACGCGAACGTCTACGTCGGTTTCTTCGTTGCTTCCTAGCGGGCGAATCTTCCCTTCCTGCAGGACACGATACAACTTCACCTGCATGGCCTGATTCATGTTGCCGATTTCGTCCATGAAGAGCGTGCCGCCATGGGCGGCCTGGAAGAGACCGCGGCGATTCTCGTTGGCACCCGTGAAAGCACCTTTCATATAGCCGAAGAGTTCGGATTCCAGCAGCGTTTCGGGGAAGGCACCGCAATTGATGGTGATGAAGGGCGTATGGGAGCGCGCGCTATTTTCGTGGATGGCGCGGGCGACGAGTTCCTTACCGGTTCCGCTCTCACCCGTGATGAGCACGCGGCTGTTTTGCGGGGCCACGGTCTGGATCAAGTCGAAGATAGCCTTCATCTTGGGGCTTTGGCCGATGATGTTGTCTAGGCCAGTGAGGCGGCGCAGTTCGCGGCGAAGGTAGCCTGCTTCCTTTTTCCATTTGAGGTTTTCGGAAACCTCGCGGACGGCGAGGCGTAACTGCTCGACGAGGTCGTGATCCTTAATGACGTAGCGGTTGGCGCCTTCATTGGCGGCAGCGATGGCGGTTTCGAGCGTGGGAACGCCGGTAATCAGGACGAAGTAAGAATCAGGCGCGATTTCGCGAGTAAAGCGAAGAAGTTCTACACCGGTGGCGCCAGGCATGCGAACGTCGGAGATGATGATGTCGAAGAGCGAGCCCTCGAGTTTGCGCTTGGCGGCTTCGACACTATTAGTGACTTCTACGCGGTGACCTTCCTTGCGGAAAGTAATCTCGAGGAGCTCGCAAATGGACTTCTCGTCGTCGACGACGAGAATGTGGACCATATCGCGGGCGGCATCCCTAGCGACTGTTTTCGTAGCTTGCATGAAACCTCATTCGACGCACGGAAGTTCGATAACGAACTCCGCGCCCTTGGCTTTTTCGCTGATCACGGTAATGCGCCCGCTATGAGCCTGAACGATCTGGTAAACGATGGCCAAACCTAAACCAGTGCCGCCTTCAAAGCTGGATTGCAGCGGCTCGAAGATTTTTTCGCGCTGGCTGGGATCGAGGCCAATGCCAGTGTCGCGGAAAGAAATACGCAGCCAATCCGGGACATGTTCGAGGCCAACGGTCAACGTGCCGCCGCTGGGCATAGCGCGCAGAGCGTTGTCGCAAAGATTCCAGAAAACCTGCTTAATTTTATTAGGGTCGACTTGGGCTTTGCAGGACTGGCCATTAAAGGTACGGATGATCTGATAATTGGTTGCGATCCCGGGCTTTTTCTCCATTAGCAGGAGCGTTTCGTCGAGGAGGGTGCGCACGTCGGATTCCTGGAAGACGTAGGACTTCTCGCGGGAGTAGTTGAGGAAATCGGTGATGATGTGATTGAGTCGCTCGGATTCACGGCTAACGATGCTGACCAGGTGCTTTTCATCTTCTTCGAGGGGGACGAGGCGACCTAATTCTTTGACGGCGCCGGCCATAGCGGTTAGCGGTTGGCGGATCTCGTGAGCGATGGCAGCGGAAAGCCTGCCGACGGCCGCCATACGTTCCTTGGTGGCGACCTCCTGTTCGAGGCGACGCAATTCGGTCAGGTCCTGGAAGTTGAAGACGTAGCCGCTACGAGTCGCGTCGCGGGTGCGGAGCGGCGAGACGGAAATACCCAAGAATCGTTTTTGGCCGAGACTGCCGCGCACTTCGATTTCCCGACGCAGAGAAAGACGTTCAGGGAGCGATGACATGTTGGGTAGCCAAAAGTCCGGGCTGACTTCGCGAATATCACGACCGCGGACTTCGGCAAAGGAACGACCAAGGATTTCTTCACCAGTTCGGTTGAGGAGGACCACGCGGCCCTCGAGGTCGGTGGTGACCAGGCCGCCGCGCATGGAGTGAATGATGTCGGAGGTGAAGTCTTGCAGTTCCTGGAGCTCTTCGCGCTTCTGCTCGAGCTCAGAACTCTTTCTACGCAAGGAAAGCGAGAGCAGGCCAGCCAAATAGCCGACGGCCAAGAAGGCGAAGGCGTTACCTAAGAGCCAAAGGCGGAGGTTGTCTGTGGAGGGCGTAGAAACGGAAGTTCTGGGAAGCTTTCCGTATTGCACAAGCAAGACGAATGAGACCAGCGAACTGATGCACAGTAGCGAGGTGAAAAAGGCGGAGCGACGAGAAAATAAAATGCTGGCGACGATGATGATCAGGAGATAGAGCGAAGTGAAATTGCTGTCCTGCAGACCGGTGGCGTAAACGATTCCGGTGATCATCACTACGTCGCACAGGACTTGGACTGCGCCAACCCAACTGGCGGGCGGCAGAACGCGAACGAGGATCAAGTGCAGGATGCCAATGGTGATCCAGAGGATGATAATGGGCAGAAAAAAGCGGGGCGAGCCGCTGGCGGGGAGATACTGCGGCCACACCACGCCTACACCCAGAATCAAGGCGATCATGAGCAGCCGAACGCGTGTCAGCCACTCGAGCCATTCCCGCCGATCAAATGTTCGTTCCATGCAAAACGCCGGAAGGCAACTTCCCCCAAGTACATTCTAAAGAGAAAAAGGAGGACAGGTTGCATTCCCTGCCCTCCCATTTCCGAAGAGAAACCCCTGTTAGTGCGCGGAACTCAACTTGCCAATCAGCGAGAACAAAGGCAAGTACATGGAGATAACCACGCCGCCAACGACCACACCCAAGAAGACGATCATTATGGGTTCGATAGCCGTCAACAAGTCCTTGACCGCCGCGTCTACTTCTTCTTCGTAGAAGTCGGCAATTTTCTGCAACATGGCATCCATGGCGCCGGTCTGTTCGCCAACCGCGATCATCTGGGTAACCATGCCGGGAAACACGTCGGATTCTTTCAGCGGTTCGGTGAGCGACTTACCTTCTTCCAGCGATTTTCTAACCTGGGTTAACGCCTTTTCGATGACCGCGTTGCCAGAAGTCTTGGCGGTGATATCCAAGCCTTCAAGGATAGGCACGCCGCTAGCGATTAGAGTGCCGAGGGTGCGCGTGAAACGGGCGACGGCGATTTTGCGCATGACGAGACCCAAGACGGGGAGTTTCAGAATGACGGTGTCGATGGCCATTCGTCCCTGTTTGGTGCCGTACCAGACTTTCAATCCGATAATAATACCGACAACGGCCACAACGATGAGCAAGCCGAAGATGCTGCCAACGAAGTTGCTTAAGCCGATGACGATTTTGGTGGGTAGAGGCAGGTCAACTCCCAAGCCCGCAAACAAGGTGGCGAATACCGGGACGACCTTCCACAAGAGCAAAATGATAACGCCGGCGGCAACGGTCAAGACGCCGATCGGGTAAACGAGAGCGGACTTCACGGCACGCTGCAATTTGACGTTCTTTTCGATGTAGGTGGAGAGACGTTGAAGAATGGTGTCGAGAATACCGCCGGTCTCGCCGGCTTCGACCATGTTGGAGTACAAGGCGTCGAAGACCTTGGGATATTGCTTCATCGCGGTGGAGAGGTTGCTGCCGCCCTCAACCGCGCTGCGCGTGCCAGTCAGAACCTTTTGGAAGGTCTTGTTTTCTTGCTGGCTGGCGAGAATTTCCAGACACTGGACGAGCGGCAAGCCGGCGTCGATCATGACGGAGAACTGGCGAGTGAAGATGGCCAATTCTTTCGCCTTCACGCCAGCGCCGAAGGACGGGAGGTTGAACTCCTTGCCCTTCTCGGACATTTTGGTGGGCGTGATCTGCTGTCGACGCAGCAGACCTTGCAGCTCTGCTTTGTTGTTCGCCGACATTTCGCCGGACACTGCAGAGCCCGCGCGATTCGTTCCTCGATACGTAAAGACCGGCATGGTTTCCTCCTCAGCGGTCGAAAATCAAACGTTCACTCTCAAATCCCCAAAACAAAAATCTAGTGGCGCACACCAACGGGCGTCTTGATCGTGGGCTTGCCTGAAGTCGGAGTAGAAGCCACGCCGCGGTTGATCATGTCTTGCAACTCATCCGGATTGGAAGAGCGAGCGAGAGCGACGTCCAAGGTAATTTGCTTGGAGAGATACGCGTTGGCCAAGCCCTGGTTGAAGGTCTGCATACCCGTTTGCCCGGTGCCGGTCTGCATCGCCGAATATATCTGGTGAATCTTATCTTCACGCACGAGGTTGCGAATAGCGGGCGTGGGGACGAGCACTTCCATAATCATGACACGGCCCCGGCCATCGGCCTTAGGCAAGAGGGCTTGGCAAAGAATACCTTCGAGCACCATGGAGAGTTGAGCGCGAATCTGGGGCTGCTGGTGCGCGGGGAAAACGTCGATGATACGGTTGATGGTGGAAGCGGCCGAGTTGGTGTGCAGGGTAGCAAAGGTCAAGTGACCGGTTTCGGCAATGCGTAGCGCGGATTCAATGGTTTCGAGGTCACGCATTTCGCCGATGAGCACCACGTCTGGGTCTTCACGCAAGGCGGCACGGAGAGAGTTGGCGAACGAATGAGTGTCGGCGTGCACTTCGCGCTGATTGACGAGGCACTTTTTGTGATTGTGGAGGAACTCGATGGGATCCTCGATGGTGATCATGTGCTCTTCGCGCTCGGCATTGATTTTGTCGAGCATAGCGGCGAGCGTGGTGGACTTGCCGGAACCTGTGGGTCCCGTGACCAGAACCAGCCCGCGCGGTTTGTCGCAGAGACCTTTCACGACGAGCGGCAATCCGAGAGCGTCGAAACCCTTAATTTCCCAGGGAATGGTACGGAACACAGCACCGACAGCGCCGCGCTGATTGAAAACGTTGCCGCGGAAGCGAGCCAGGTTTTTGAGGCCGAAGGAAAAGTCGAGTTCGAGATTTTCTTCGAAGCGATGCTTCTGGGCGTCGGTTAATACGCTGTAGGCTAGAGATTTGGTGTCAGCGGCGGTAAGCGGTGGCATATCCAACGGGCGGAGCCGTCCATGAACGCGCACGCGGGGCGCGCTGTTGGTGGTGATGTGGAGGTCGCTGCCTCCCATCTCGATCATCTTCTTGAGCAATTCGCTCAGTGTTATGCCGGCCATTTATGCGTCCTCTCTGACTTACAAAACCGTCTCGCGAAGAACTTCTTCCATGGTGGTCTGGCCCAAAGCGACTTTGACCAAACCGCTGCGGCGGAGGGTCAGCATGCCTTGCTCGATAGCCTTCTTTTTTAGTTCGAGTGCGGAAGCGCCGACGAGAATGAGTTCGCGCAGTTCGTCGTTGATTTCCATCACTTCGTACAGACCGGTACGACCTTTGTAGCCACCCTTGTTGCAGGTGGAGCAGCCTTTGCCATGGTAAATTTTGGTGGTCTTCACTTCTTCCGGTGTGTAACCAGCATCGATCAGCGCCTGTTCCGGAACTTCCAATTCTTCTTTGCAATTGACGCAAATGCGGCGAACCAGGCGCTGCGCGCAGATCAGGTTGACCGAAGTGGCGACGAGAAATGGCTCAATACCCATGTTCATCAAACGGCTGATGGTGGAAGGCGCGTCGTTGGTGTGCAGTGTGGACAAGACCAAGTGCCCGGTGAGCGCGGCTTTCACGGCGATTTCAGCAGTTTCAAAGTCGCGGATCTCGCCGACCAGAATGATATTGGGGTCCTGGCGCAAGAAAGCGCGCAAAGCAGCGGCAAAGTTCAAGCCGATCTGCTCCTTCATTTGGACCTGGTTGATACCGGCCAACTGGAACTCAACTGGATCTTCGGCGGTCATGATGTTGGTATCGACCTGATTAAGGCGCGCCACCGAGGAGTACAGAGTGTTGGTTTTGCCGGAGCCCGTAGGACCGGTGACCAGCACCATGCCGTAGGGCTTCAAAATGTTGCGTTCGAACTTTTTCAGGGACTCGGGCTCGAAACCGAGCTTGGTCATGTCGAGGCGAAGATTTTCTTTGTCGAGTAGTCGTAAGACTATTTTCTCGCCGTAGAGCGTAGGGACGGTAGAGACGCGGAAGTCTAATTCCTTCTTTTTGCCGTCGGCCTTGTACTTGATCATGATACGGCCGTCTTGCGGGAGGCGCTTTTCGGCGATGTCCAGCTTGGCCATAATTTTCATACGGCTGGTCATGGCGTCGCGCAGTTTTAGCGGGGGATTCATCACGGTTTGCAGCACGCCGTCTACGCGGAAGCGGACACGCATTTCGTTCTCGTAGGGCTCCATGTGAATATCGCTGGCGCCGCGCTTCACGGAATCCGTAAGAATCAGGTTAACCAGCTTGATGATGGGAGCTTCTTCGGCAGCCTTTTCGAGCATGGCCGCGTCCATCTCGGTCTCTTCCGCGGCAAGTTCCAGTTCCTGGTCGTCATCGACCAAGTCTTTCATCAGGTTGCTGAGTTCTTCGTGGTTGGAGGCGCCGCCACCGTAAAAACGAGAAATCGATTCGGCGATGGCCGATTCGGAAGCCACGACAGGCTCGACGTTGAAGCCGGTCATGAACTTGATGTCGTCCATGGCGAAGACGTTGGTGGGGTCGGTCATCGCAATGGTCAGGACAGAGCCGACGCGGGAGAGCGGAATAACCTGATAACGGAGAGCGGTGTCTTGCGGGATGAGCTTGATGACGTTGGGATCGATCTCGTAATACTTCAAATTGATGGAAGGAACACCGTATTGACGCGAAAGCACACCGGTGATGTCATCATCGGTGATGTAGCCCATCTTCGTCAGGCAGCTACCTAACTTGCCACCGTTGGAGCGCTGGAATTCAAGCGCTTTATCCAACTGGTCCTGCGTGATAAGGCTTTCCTTTAGTAAAATCTCGCCCAAACGGACGGACATCCGCAGATCTCCCGTGAGACTATGTACCCATCGCCAACATAGCAAACGCCTTTGTAGGGCGTTGGCCGAATTTGCAAGACCGTTGTGAATTCGCTAATACCTGTACCCGGGAACAGGCAACTGCTAGCAGGGACAGCGCCTATTTCTTGACTTGGCTGGTTCGCCCTGTTTATCTTGCGAGAGAGATGCAGAAGCCGCAAAAATTGAGTGTTTCCCAGAGTGATGGAGTGCTCCGTGGTGGCACACGAACACATACGCAAGCACCGGCTCTGCCTGCGCCGGATATGGCTCTGCCGATCTTGCATGATTATTACCATGCGCTTTTTGCGAAGCATGGGCCGCAGAACTGGTGGCCGGGACGGACGCGGTTCGAAATTATTGTGGGCGCGATCCTGGTGCAGAATACGTCGTGGAGCAACGTGGAGCGTGCTATTGTGGCGCTGCGCCGAGAACGACTGCTGACGCCAGCGAGGATCGAGCGAGTGCCGCACACTAAGCTGGCGCGGCTGATTCGCTCTTCGGGATACTTCCGACAAAAAGCGCGAAAGCTGAAGGCATTTGTAAGATTTTTGCGGAAGAACTATGCGGGCAGCCTGACAAGAATGTTTCGCGCGCCTACGGACGAGCTTCGGGAGCAGCTGCTGACGGTACACGGGATTGGCCCGGAGACGGCGGATTCGATGCTGTTGTACGCGGGCGGGCATGCGGTATTTGTGGTGGATGCCTATACCCGGCGAGTTTTGGAGCGACATGGGCTCGTTCATGAAAAAGCAACCTATGAGGAAATCCGCCGGTTGTTCGAAAATAGCTTACCGGAGAGAGTTTCTCTGTTCAACGAGTACCACGCATTGATCGTCCACACCGGGAAGCACTTCTGTAAACCGCGGGCACCGCTATGCTCAGGGTGCCCGTTAAGCCTATTTTTGCCACCAGTGACTTTTCCAGTAAAAATCGCGGGAGTAACGGCATGAGCCCGGCGACACCGCAGTCTCGCACTCGGTTGATCATCGCGGGCATTCTGGTAACGCTGCTGATGGCGGCGGTGTTCACGCTGGGATCGTTGGATGTGCCGTTTGAGCCGAGTTCGTGGCCGGAAGTGATTGCGCTGTACGCGGTGTCGAGTTTCATCACGGCGGCGTTGCTGGTGTTTGGGCTGATCCTGACGCGCAGCGTGGTGCGGTTACTGGTAGAGCGCAGCAAAGATCAACTGGGCGCACGGTTCAAGACGAAGATGGTGCTGGGGGCGATGGCCATTTCGCTCTTGCCAGTTATCTTCATGTTCTTTGTCAGCTATTCCCTACTGAATCGCACTCTTGGCCGGTGGTTCCCGAGGCCGTTGGAAATTGCGTCGGAAGAGACGCAAAAGCTGCTGAGTGATGTGGGGCGAGGAACGTTGCCACGACTGAGAACGCTTGGCTATCAGGCGGCCCGGCATGTGGAGGAGACACCGGAGGCATTTCTCGAGCACACTCTTTCGTCGGGACTCGACGCGGTGTGGCTATACGATGCGCAGGGACGATTTCTGAAGGGCGGAATCGTCTGCGATAACCAACCAGACGACCGGACGCAAAACCTTTGTACCGTGAGCGGAGTGCAAGGCACGAAGGAACGTACTTTGCAGAGCGGTGTGGAATTGTGGCAAACGCAGGACAAAATTTATTTTGGGGCGCGCGTGCCGGTGACGCTGAAGAACCAGCAGGCAGGCAGCCTGGTGGTTGCCAACAAAACCAGTGCGGACTTTCTGAAGCGGCTGAACACGATTCAGACGCAGATGCAGGAATACGAAAGGGTGAAGCAGAACCTCAGGGCGCTGAAGCGACAGATGCTGCTAATTTTGTTTTTCTTCACGCTGCTAGTGCTATCGGCGGCGACATGGGTGGCGCTGTTTTTGGCCAAGCAGGTTACGTTGCCAATTCAAGCACTGGCAGAAGGTACGCGCGAAGTCTCGTCCGGGAATTTCTCGTACCAGGTTCCGGAGCAGGTGCAAGACGAGTTGGGGATGCTGGTGCGTTCGTTCAACTCGATGACCACACAGTTGGCGGACAATCGCGGACAGATTGACGAGTTCACCAGGAATTTGCAGCAAGCGGTGCAGGAACTGGAGCGTCGGCGACAGTTGATGGAGACAGTGCTGGAGAATATTCCAGCGGGCGTGATTTATCTGGATGCGGCCGGGACCATTCTGCGGACAAATACAGCGCTGACGCAGATGTTTGGGGCGGCGTCGCGCGGAGTGGATTCGCTGGAAGGGTTGATGGGGATCGAGGCCCACCGGACTTTGCAGCAACTGATGCGACGGGCGTTGCGGATGGGCGTGGTTTCGCGGGAGATTGAGGTGGTGGAGTCGGGACGGGTGCTGCATCTGGCCGTTACAGTGAGTTCGCTGGGACCGCGAAGGGCGAACACCGGGTTTGTTTTGGTGTTTGACGATTTGACCGAAGTGCTGCGGGCGCAGAAATCGGCGGCGTGGCAGGAAGTGGCGCGGCGCATCGCGCACGAAATCAAGAATCCGCTGACACCGATACAATTGTCGGCGCAGCGATTGAATCATCAACTTGCATTGCGGGCAGAATCCAGGCAGGAAGCGAAGGATCCGGAGCTAACGCAGATCGCGCAAGAATGTGCGCGACTGATTGAACGCGAAGTAGCGACACTTGCGGCGTTGGTGAATGAATTTTCACAGTTCGTGCGGTTTCCGACAGCGAAATTGCAGCCGACGGACACGAATGTCACGGTCGGCGAAGCCGTGGAAGTGTTTTCCGGGCGGCTGGACGGAATACAGATCAAGACCAGTCTGGAGCAGAATTTGCCGGCGATACGCGCGGATGGGCCGCTGTTGCGCAGCGTGATTATCAATTTGATTGATAATGCGGCGGAAGCGCTGGAAGGCGCGCCGTGCCGGGAGATTACGGTGGGAACGCATTTGCGCTCTGAATCCGATACCATTGAGATTGCGGTGGCGGACACAGGTCACGGCATTTCACCCGAAGATAAGGATCGGCTTTTCTTGCCGCACTTCTCTACCAAAGAACGAGGCACTGGGCTGGGCCTCGCTATCGCCGCACGGATCATTTCGGAGCATGGCGGCTCGCTGCGGGTGGAAGACAACGCGCCGGTTGGTTCGCGCTTTCTGATTGAGCTGCCGGTCGCGGAAACGCCTGCCGCGCCGGCGACGGAACGGGTGGGCATAGACACGGATCGATGATCTCCCAGCAGAAAATTTTAATTGTCGACGACGAATCCGGGATTCGCGAGTCGCTTTCTTCGATTCTCCGCGATGAACGATATTTTGTGGAGACGGCGGCGTCTGCGGAAGAGGCGCTGGAGCGAATCGGGACGAATGTGTTTGATGTGGTGCTGCTGGATGTGTGGTTGCCCGGGATGGATGGGATGGAAGCGCTGGGCCGGATTCAATCGGTGACAGGAGCGCCTTCGGTGATCATGATTTCCGGCCACGGCACGATTGAGACGGCGGTACGTGCGACGAAGTTAGGGGCA
>DASXBH010000304.1:0-3241 GCA_036491775.1 Candidatus Acidiferrum sp. | reverse complement strand
GGCCGCGTCTAGAAGTTCTTGCGGGGTGAGACCGAGGCGCTGAATAGTTGCGGAGATCTTGGGCCACTCTTCGGCGAGGAATTTCTGGCGTTCGCTTTGCAGAAGCAATTGGCGCGCGCCAGTATTGATGAACATGCCGCGACCTCGCTTGCTTTCGACGAGTTGTTCGTCGACGAGTTGTTGATAGGCCTTGAGGACCGTGAGCGGATTGACGCGATACTCGGCGGCGACGGTGCGCACCGAGGGCAACGGATCGCCTTCCTTGAGCACATCGTCGAGAATCATGGCGACGACGCGATCACGGATCTGGCGATAAATTGGCTGACTGTCACTCCACTCACGGCTCATTAGGTTTTCCAGTGTGGCCTCACGAACGATCCTGTTGGGTTATTTCGTGCGCGTCAAATCCATATGCGCGTGGACCGGTTTGTCTCCGGGCATCATATACGTCCAGTCTTCGGTATGGTGATTGGCGTCGATCACAGTGAAGACGGCGTGGTGCATGTGTCCGTATTCAGTGCCGCCGGCAACATCGATGAAATCAAATTCGATGGTTTTTCCGTCGGGCGACATTTTGGCCACCATGCGCGGGCGATTGCCGGCGTCGCAATAGTGGGTGAGCAGCAAGCGATCGCTGTCGAGGTAGAACATGGTGACGGGATGGTCGTACTTAGCCGGATCATCAGGCTGTCCTGCCGCTTTCATTTCGTGGACAAGGGCGTTGCCGCGAGAGGTGACCCGAAGCGTAACGGCGGTAGCGGTCATGTCTCCCATATCGGGTTGAGGTGGATTGGTGGTTACCGGACCTTGCCAACTGCCGGCTAGAGATTTGATTTTGTCGAAGGCCTTTTCGGAATCGGACGGAGGTTTCTGAGCGTCCGCCTGAGCGAAGGCTAGGGTGGAAAGAGACAGAAGAGCGACGACGGGCAACGTTAGTCGAAGGAATTTCATGTGGAATTCTCCCTTAAAGATTTCTCGCCTGCGGCGCAACTCTGAGGCAGCGACGCAGCATAGTGTTATACATAACTACCACACTACGACTATTACAAGCGGAATTTATACATTTTTTGGAGGCCTACGTATTCTATTTATTATCTAAGACTTAGCGCGTAACGGCGTAGGTCAGGCAGACACGAGGACATCGCTCGGCGGAGTGCGACATTGGCCTTTCGTTCAAGCTGACAGCGAAGATTTAGCGGGAGTGGGCTATGGCGGCGGAGGCTACGCTGGTTTTGGGAGTGTCGGGGTAGAGCTTGCGGTACATGTTGGCGTTGCGGACTACAATCTGGACGTATTCGCGAGTTTCGGTGAAGGGAATAGACTCGACGAGCTCGGGAATTTCGTCGTAAGTGCGTTCGGCTTTCCAGAGAGCGATGCGATCTTCGCCGGCGTTGTAGGCGGCGGCAGCATATTCGGGCGAGCCGGTGGAATGCTCGAGATCGGAAATGTAGAGCATGCCAAGTTCGATATTGAGGGTGGGATCGAAAAGCGTGGTGCGGGTATAGCGCAGCTTGCGCTGCTTGGCGAGGATGCGTCCGGTCTTGGGGAGAATTTGCATCAGTCCGATGGCATTGGCGTGAGAGACAGCGTCAGCCTGGAAGGTAGATTCCTGGCGAATGAGGCCGGCGGCGAACATGGGATCAAAGCCGTTGCGTTCGGCTTCGCGGCGCAGCGTGGTTTCGTAGGGCAGCGGAAACAAAACTTTCCAGACTTGCGGTGGTACTTCAGAAAACTTGCGCGAGTCGAAATTGGGAACAGCCTGACGACCGTAGTTCATACCTGTGGCGAAGTGGCCCTGATCGAACGCGGCTTGCGCAGCTTCAACGAGAAAGCGCGGAGATGCGGTAGCGGCGTAGGCAGCTTTCAGTTCGAGCTCAGCGGAAGCATCGAAAGCGATGGTGCGAAGAGCCTGGGCGCGGTTCCAACGATCGAGTACGGTGGGAGAAATCGGTTCATCGAAGGGGCGCAACGACGGAGCGGCGGGAAGCTGCGCAAGAAAATCGGGAGCGTCTTCATCGCCGGGTCCTAATTTTTCGAGATGTAATTGAGCAGCGTCGGCGAAGTAGGTGGTGGGAAAACGGTCGACGGCCTTTTTGAAGTAGCTGCGAGCGTGGCCAGGGTTGCCGCTGCGCTCGGCGTCGCGACCGAGCCAATAAAGAGCGTTTACAGCTCCGCCGGAATTGGGATATTTGCGAAGGAAATTGGTGATTTTGTCGCCAGCATAGGGCTGACGTTCGAGGTAGGCGACCCAGGCGATGCGCCATTCGGCGTTGTAGGCATTCTTGCCGGAAGGATAGGCGTCGAGCACACGCTGATAAAAGGTGACGGCCTTGGGGCGATCGAGTTGCACCCAATAATAATTTCCAGCAGACATCAAAGCATCTTCGGCGTAACGGCTCTGCGGATATTTGCCGGCAACCGCTTCGATGGCGGTGAGCATTTCGACTTCATTTTTGGCGGAGCGCTGCGCCTGAGAGAGGGAGTAGAGGCGTTCGGCATCGGCTTCGGGATCGGTGGTTTTGAGCGAAGCGAGCAGACGCGGATCCTGTTTGGGATGCTGGCGACATTCGGCGGCGCGAACGAGCGCGCGCTGGCGGGTAGGATTAGCGGGATCTTTCAGCATGCTGGCCAATTTTTCGTACTCGCTGCGCGCTTCGCGATATTTGTGGGCGTCGTAGAAGGCTTGAGCACGCTGATCTTGTAACTCCGCAGTAGCATAGGGAAATTCACTGCGAAGCTGTTTGTTCAAACGAGTAAGGGCGGTTTGCGCGTCGCGGGATTCGTCGGCAAGCGGGAACTTATAGAAGAGGGCCTGATAGTCTTTCGCGGCGGGCACGGCTTTGTGCGCGGCTTCATTGGCGCGAGCGCGAGTGAGAAGCAGAACAGGACGGGACGCAACGCCGGCGTAGGTGGCGAGAACATCGAGAGCTTCCTGGGGGTGACCGGTTTCGAGAAGAACGGGAACGTAAGCTTCGAGAAGCTGCTCTTTAAAGGCGATGGCGGGATAATCCTGCAAAATTGTGGCGAAACCACGGGCGGATTCGGCGTCGCGATGGAGCACGTGCTCGGCTTGCGCGGTCCAGAAGAGGGTGTACTGGAGGAGCAGCGGGTCGGGCTTGGCTTTCTGAAACCAGGCCATGGATTGAGGAAAGTGGCCCTTGGAATAGTCATCGTAGCCGAGAGCGAGAGCGGCGCGCTGTCCCCAAACGCTGGAGGAATGTTTATTGGCGAAGGCGGCGAC